>NZ_PSTO01000036.1:0-31249 GCF_002930975.1 Rathayibacter sp. AY1A3
ACCCCCTCCCCCGCGACCCCGAGCCTCTCGGAGCAGATCGCCCGCGCCGACCGGCTCGCCGTCCGCGACTGGCCCGCCGGCTTCCTCTGGGGATCCGCGACCGCCGCCGCTCAGATCGAGGGCGCCGGCCACGAGGGCGGCAAGGAGGACAGCATCTGGGACGCGTTCTCCCGCGTCCCCGGTGCGGTCGCGAAGGGCGACACCCCCGAGGTCGCGGTGGACCACTACCACCGGATGCCCGCGGACGTGCAGCTGATGAAGGAGCTGGGGCTCGGCTCCTACCGCTTCTCGGTCAGCTGGGCGCGCGTCAAGCCGGGCGATCGCGCGGTGAACCCCGAGGGCCTCGACTTCTACTCCCGCCTGGTCGACGAGCTGCTCGGCGCCGGCGTGCTGCCGTGGCTCACCCTCTACCACTGGGACCTCCCGCAGGCCGTCGAGGAGACCGGCGGCTGGGCGAACCGCGACACCGCCGAGCGCTTCCGGGACTACGCCGAGGCCGTCTACGAGAGCCTCGGCGACCGGGTGCAGCACTGGACGACGTTCAACGAGCCGTTCTGCTCGACCCTGCTCTCCTACGGGGCGGGCGTGCACGCCCCCGGCGTGATCTCGCAGCAGAAGGCCCTCGCCGCCGTGCACCACACCCACCTCGCGCACGGTCTGGCCGTCTCGACGCTCCGGCAGCTCGGCGCGCAGAACCTGGGCATCACGCTCAACCTCTCGAACGCCGTCCCCGACGACCCCGAGGACGAGGCCGACCTCGACGCCGCACGCCGCTTCGACGCGCTCCAGAACCGCATCTTCCTCGACCCGCTGCTGCGCGGCGAGTACCCCGAGGACCTGCTCGAGGACGTCGCCGGGCTCGGCCTCGACGAGCTGATCGTCGACGGCGACCTCGATCTCATCTCGCTCCCGCTCGACTTCCTCGGCGTGAACCACTACCACGACGACAACGTCTCGGCGCATCCGCTGCCGGCCGGAGCCGACGACTTCGCCCAGGCGACCGACCGCGAGGTCGGCTCCCCCTGGGTCGGCTCCGAGTTCATCACCTTCCCGTCGCGCGGTCTGCCGCGCACCGCGATGGACTGGGAGGTGAACCCCGACGGGCTGCGCTACCTGCTGACCCGCCTGGGCCTGGAGTACGAGAACCTCCCTCCGCTCTACGTGACCGAGAACGGCGCCGCCTACGACGACGTCGTCGAGGACGGCCGCGTGCACGACGCGGACCGCACGCAGTACGTGCTCGACCACATCGAGAAGGTCGCCGACGCGATCGACCAGGGCGCCGACGTCCGCGGCTACTTCGTGTGGTCCCTCCTCGACAACTACGAGTGGGCCTGGGGCTACGAGAAGCGCTTCGGCATCGTGCGCGTCGACTACGACACGCAGGAGCGGATCGTGAAGGACTCGGGCCTGGTCTACTCCCGACTGCTCGGCGGCAGCGCCGCGGCGATCCTGGACTGACCCGTGAGCGAGCCGACGGGCGTCCGCGGCGGGGGCCGCTCCCCCACCCTCGAGATGGTCGCGGCGCGGGCCGGAGTCTCGCGCGCGACGGTCTCGCGGGTGGTCAACGGCGCCCCGCAGGTGGCGGCCGAGATCGTGGCCGCCGTCGAGAAGGCGATCGGCGAGCTCGACTACGTGCCCAATCACGCGGCGCGGATGCTCGCCTCGCGGCGCACGCAGTCGATCGCGCTGATCGTGCCGGAGTCGACCGCGCGCGTCTTCGCGGACCCGTTCTTCGCCTCGATCGTGCAGGGCGCCGCGATGCGCCTGGCCGACACGGACTACACGCTCTCGATGCTGATCGCGTCCGAGACGGACGGCGAGAAGACGCGGCGGTACCTGCTCGGCGGGAACGTCGACGGGGCGCTCGTGGTCTCGCACCACTCGGGCGACCACTCCTACGCGGCGCTCTCGGGCACGCTGCCGATCGTCTTCGGCGGCCGGCCGCTCTCGCCCGACGAGCGCGGCTCCTACTTCGTGGACGTGGACAACACGGAGGGGGCGGCCGTCGCCACCGCGCACCTCATCGAGCGCGGCCGACGCCGGATCGCGACCATCGCGGGACCCGCCGACATGCCGCCGGGCGTCGACCGCCTGATCGGCTGGCGGGGCGCCCTCACCGACGCCGGCCTCGCCGACGACCTCGTCGAGTGGGGCGACTTCTCGCCGGCCAGCGGCACCGACGCGATGCGCCGCCTCCTCGACCGCGATCCCGACCTGGACGGCGTCTTCGCCGCGAACGACCAGATGGCGGTCGGCGCCTACGCCGCCCTCCGCGAGGCCGGCCGCCGGATCCCCGAGGACGTGTCCGTCGTGGGCTTCGACGACGATCTCTTCGCGCGGAACGCCGTCCCCGCGCTGACCACCGTTCGCCAGCTCCCCGACGAGCTCGGCGCCCGCATGGTGGAGCTGCTGACCGCCCGCATCGAGGGGCTCCCCGTGGAGCACCGCACGCTGATGCCGACGTCGCTGGTCGTCCGCGCCAGCAGCTGACGCCGGCCCGCGACTACGCGGAAGTCGCGGTACTCGCTCTCGAGTACCGCGACTTCCGTGTTCTGGGCGCGCCGGCAGTCGCTCGGCCACGTTCAGCAGACCCCGTCGTGGACCCGGAGGCAGGTTAACCGCCGGTTCCGCACGAGTGCGCAGGAGTCGCGGGGGTGGCGAGCGAGGACGGCGACGTCTGAGGAGTCGCGAGCGTCCGCGTCAGAGGAAGAGCGGCGCCGGGTCGAGGGCGGCGAAGCGGCGGCGCATGACGGCGACCGCGTCGGCGTGCTCGTCGACGAGGACGAAGCGGCGGCCGAGAGCGTGCGCGACGGCGCCGGTCGTGCCGGAGCCGGCGAAGAAGTCGAGGACGGCGTCGCCCTCGCGGCTGGACGCCTGCACGATGCGGCGGAGGATCCCCTCCGGCTTCTGCGTCGGGTACCCGGTCTTCTCGCGGCCGGTCGGCGAGACGATCGTGTGCCACCACACGTCGGTCGGCCGCTTACCGCGCTCGGCCTTCTCGGGGGTCACCAGGCCCGGGGCCATGTACGGCTCGCGATCCACGGCGGCGGAGTCGAAGTGGTAGCCGCGCGGGTCCTTCACGTAGACGAGGATCGTGTCGTGCTTGGTCGGCCAGCGGCGCGTGGCCTTCGCTCCGTAGTCGTACGCCCAGATGATCTCGTTGAGGAAGCACTCGCGGCCGAAGAGCGCGTCGAGCAGCACCTTCGCGTAGTGCGCCTCGCGGTAGTCGAGGTGGAGGTAGAGGGTGCCGTCGTCGGCGAGCAGCCGCCACGCCTCGGCCAGCCGCGGCTCGAGGAACGACCAGTAGTCGTCGAAGCGGTCGTCGTAGCGGAGCAGGTCGCCGCGGATCCGCTCGTAGCTGCGCCCCTTGAAGCCGGCGATCGTGCCGGTGGTGGAGCGCACCGAGGTGGTCGAGGTGCGCACCTGCGCCCGGCCCGTGTTGAACGGCGGGTCGAGGTAGACGACGGTGAAGGCCCCGTCGGCCAGCTGCGGCAGGACCTCGAGGTTGTCGGCGTGGAACACCGCGCTCCGCGACTCCGGGACGCCGTCCGCGATCTGGATCGTCCTGGGCACCCGGCAATTGTGCCAGTGCGCGCGAGCCCGGCGACACGCTCCGCGCCTCGCGCCCGCGCTCGACGGGTGCCGGGGAGGCTCCGGCGTAGAGTGGCGCGATGATCTCCGAGGTGCGCCACGACGAGGACTCGTCCCGCTACACGCTCTGGCTCGACGGCGAGACCGTCGGAGTCGCGGACTACGCCGTCCGCGGCCGCGACGTGGTCTTCCTCCACACCGAGATCGCGCCCGAGCACCGCCACGAGGGCCTCGGCGACACCCTCGTCGAGGCGGCCCTCGACGACGCGCACGAGCGCTTCGGCGGGCGCATCGTCCCGGCCTGCCCGTTCGTCGCCGAGTTCATCGCCGAGCACCCGGACTACCAGGAGCTCCTCGCGAGCTGAGGGGAGCCCGCCGGACCGGCCCGCCGCGTTCCACTCCGGGTCCACGCGCCGGCGACCGCCGCCCCGGACCCGCCGGTCAGGGGACGCGCCGCAGCCACTCCGGAGTCGAGTACTTCGTCCGCACCAGCTCCTCCGCCGCCGCGTACTCCTCCTCGGTCAGCGTCCCCGCCTCGCCGCCGTGCAGCTGCACGAAGGTCGCCTTCATCCGCTCGATGATCTCGGCGCGGCTGAGCCCGGTCTGGCTGCGCAGCGGGTCGACGCGCTTCACGGCGGAGGCGATGCCCTTGTCCGAGAGCTTCTCGCGGCCGATCCGCAGCACCTGCACCATCTTCTCGGCGTCGATGTCGTAGCTCATGGTCACGTGGTGGAGGACGGCGCCGGAGCCCAGGCGCTTCTGCGCGGCGCCGCCGATCTTGCCCGAGGGCGAGGTGATGTCGTTGAGCGGCTGGTAGACCGCGTCGATCCCGAGCGACTGCAGCGCGCTGACGGCCCACTCGTCGAGGAAGGCGTAGGAGTCGGCGAAGGTCAGCCCCTGGACGAGGTCGCCGGGGACGTAGAGCGAGTACGTGACGACGCTGCCCGCCTCCATGAACATCGCGCCGCCGCCCGAGATGCGGCGGACCACGTCGACGCCGTACTTCGCCGCGTTGTCGAGGTCGACCTCGTTGCGGAGCGACTGGAAGCTGCCGATGACGACGGCGGGCTGGTCCCACTCCCAGATCCGCAGCGTCGGCTCGCGACGGCCCTCGCCGACCGCGGCGGTCAGCACCTCGTCGAGCGCCAGGTGGGTCGCGGGAGGGACGGCCCGGTCGTGCACGATGCGCCAGTCGTAGTCGCGCCAGCTGGTCGCCTTCTGCAGCGAGCGGCGGATGGCGACCGCGACGGCCTCGGGCGTGAAGCCGAGCAGGACCGCGTCGGCCGGGAGCGCCTGCCGGATGGCGGCGGCGATGGACTTCGCGTCGGTCTCGGCCGGGAGGCCCACGACCGCGCGGTCGATGTCGTCGAGGGCCGTGTCGGGCTCGAGGAAGAAGTCGCCCGCCAGGCGGAACCCGGCGAACCTCCCGTCGACCACGTCGAGGTCGACGACCACGAGCTTTCCGCCGGGGACCTTGTACTCGCCATGCATGACGCCAGCCTAGGCGCGAGCCGGGGCGGGGAAGCGCTCGCCCAGCCACTCCACGAGATCGGCCGTGACCTCGGCCCGGTTGAGCTCCTGGAACAGCTCGTGCCGCGCCTCCGGGTACACCCGCACCGAGACGTCCGTGTACCCGGCCCGCCGCCGGTAGGCCTGGGCGAGCGCGCGCACCGACCGCTCGCCGCCGAGGGTGTCGTCGGCGCCCACGACCAGCAGCAGGGGCAGCGGATGCTCGGGCCCGCGCTTCGGGCGGCCGACCAGCCGCAGGGTCTCGACCAGCCCGATCCGCTTCGCGAGCGGCGTGGTGAAGGTGAGGGGGTCGTCGTGGAACCGCTGCCAGACCTCCGGGTCGCGGGAGAGCCACTCGAGGCCGAGGCCGCCGGCGACGCGGTGCCGCTTCGCCAGGTCGCCCGCGTTCATGTGCCCCGGGAGGCGGTAGGCCGTGCCGCTCAGCACGAGCGCGGCGTAGGCGCCGGAGTGGTGGTCGACGATCCGCTGCGCCATGAGCGACCCCCAGGAGTGGCCGAGCAGCACGATCGGCACTCCCGGGCTCTCCTCCGCGAGCAGCTCCGTCAGCCGGAGGATCGCCGCCTCGGTCGCGCGCAGGCCGCCCGGCCCCAGCAGTCCGAGCCGGGAGGAGTCGCCGCCGTGCTGCTCGAGGCCGGTCCGGCCGTGCCCGCGGTGGTCGTCCGCCGCGACCGCGTACCCGGCGGCGACCAGCGCCTCCGCCAGCTCGACGTAGCGCCCCGAGTGCTCGCCGACCCCGTGGGCCAGCTGCACGATCGCGCGGGGCGAGGGGTGCGGCCACCAGCGGTAGTGGATGACGACGCCGGAGGCGTCCTGGAAGGTCCTGTCGACAGCGGCGCCGGTCATGGTGACCAGTGTGGCGCTCCGGCCGCTGGGCGCGAGGGACGCGCGGAGAACTGAGAAGATACTCACGATCCATCGGCGGGCGCCCTGCTCGTCACGGTGCCTCGCTACCTTTTCCCTTGACGAGCGACCCCCGCGACCGTCCCCCGACCCCCCTTCACGAGCGAGGCCAGCCCCTTCATGACCGTATCGCCCCTGATCTGGACCCTGACGATCGTCTTCATCGTCCTGCTCCTGCTCTTCGACTTCTTCTTCCACGTCCGGAAGGCCCACGAGCCCACGCTGAAGGAGTCGTCGATCTGGTCGGCGCTCTACGTCGGCATCGCCGTGCTCTTCGGGCTCGGCGTCCTCGTCTTCGGCGGAGCGACGCCCGGATCGGAGTACTTCGCGGGGTACATCACCGAGAAGGCCCTCTCGGTCGACAACCTGTTCGTCTTCCTCATCATCATGGCGAGCTTCAAGGTGCCCCGCGCCGACCAGCAGAAGGTGCTCCTCTTCGGAATCGTCTTCGCACTGATCGCCCGCACCGGCTTCATCTTCCTCGGCGCCGCACTGATCAACTCGTTCGCCTGGGTCTTCTACATCTTCGGCCTGATCCTCCTGCTGACCGCGTTCAACCTGGTCAAGCCGGGCGACGACCACTCCAGCGACAACGTGATGGTGCGCCTGGCCAAGCGGATCTTCAAGACGAGCGACCAGTACGACGGCGACAAGTTCTACACGCACATCGACGGCAAGAAGGTCCTCACGCCGATGATCCTCGTCATGGCGGCGATCGGCGGAACGGACATCCTGTTCGCCCTCGACAGCGTGCCGGCGATCTTCGGCCTCACCAGCGACGTGTACCTCGTCTTCACGGCGACCGCGTTCTCGCTTCTGGGCCTGCGCCAGCTGTACTTCCTCATCGACGGTCTGCTCGACCGCCTCGTCTACCTCAGCATCGGCCTCGCCGCGATCCTCGCCTTCATCGGCGTGAAGCTGATCCTGCACGCGCTCCACGAGAACAACCTGCCGTTCATCAACAACGGCGAGCACGTGGAGGTCTTCGAGATCGGCACCGGACTGTCGCTCTCGGTCATCATCGGCGTCCTCGTGATCACGGTGATCGCCTCCCTCGTCAGCCCCAAGGGCCGCCGCATGGCCGCCGAGGCCGCCGAGCGCCGCCGCGTGGCCGAGGCCGCGGGCGCGGACGTCGACGCGACGCACTGAGTCGTCTCGTGCGCCGCGGGGCGGCGCACCGCGGTCGGCTCCCCTAGGCGGTCGGGTCCCGGAGAGCGGGTCCCGACCGCCTACGACGATCCGCTGACACGCGGATCGCCCGTTCGGCTCGACCGAACGCCGCGGGGCGGCGCACCGCGGTCGGCTCCCCTAGGCGGTCGGGTCCCGGAGAGCGGGTCCCGACCGCCTAGGAGGATCCGCTGACACGCGGATCCCCCGTTCGGCTCGACCGAGCACCGCACGCCGGTGCTCCGCAGTCAGCTCCCCTAGGCGCTCAGGTCCCCGAGAGCGGGTCCCGACCGCCGAGAACGCCCCGCCGGCTCGAGCGCGGACTCCGCTCGCGGAGGGTCAGCGGGCGCGGTAGCGGTGCTCCGGGCGGCCGGTGGTGCCGTAGCTGAGGGTCATCTCGACAAGGCCGCGGCCCGCGAGGCCCGAGAGGTAGCGCTGGGCGGTGGCGCGCGAGATGCCGGCGCGCTCGGCCACCTCGAGGGCCGACAGCTCGGCGCCCGACTCGGCCAGGCGCGCCAGGACGAGCTGCTCGGTCGCCGAGCGCGAGGGCTGCGCGGCGGTCGCGTCGCCCGAGTGCAGGATGCGCAGCGCCCGCTCCACCGCCTCCTGATCGGCCGCGCGGTCCTCCCGCAGCACGTTCCGGAACCGCACGTACGCGTCGAGGCGCTCGCCGAGCAGGCGCGCCTCGAACGGCTTGATGAGGTACCCGAGCGCTCCCGCGTGCAGGGCGCGCCGCACCGTCGCCCCGTCGGAGGCGGCGCTCACGACGAACGCGTCGGTGTCGAGCTCGCGGAGCAGCGCGATCCCGCTCTGATCCGGCAGGTGCACGTCGAGCAGCAGCAGATCGGGCGCGTGCTCGGCGACGGCCGCCCGCGCCGCGCGCGCCGTGTGCACCGGAGGAAGGGCCGTCAGCCCCTGCCGCGCCTCGACCAGGTCCGCGTGCAGCTGCGCGACCCGGAAGTCGTCGTCCACCACCAGCACCGTGCGCTCCCGCGCCGTGTCCGCGCTCATGACCCGTCCCCGTCCTGCTCCGGCGGCAGCACCGCTCCGGGGAGGCGCGCGCACAGCACGGCCCCCGACTCCGCTCCGCCGGCGTCCGCCAGCCAGACCTCGCCGCCGCGGCGGGCGGCCACCTCACGGCACAGCGGCAGGCCGAAGCCGCGGCCGTGCACGCGTCCGTCGTCCTCGACGGGGTCGCCCGCGCCGGCCCGGTCGAACAGCGAGTCCGGATCGAGCACTCCGTCGCCGGAGTCGGCGACCGTCACGAAGAGCGCGTCGCCGTCGTCGAGCAGCTCGACCTCGACGAAGCGCACGTCCCGCCGCCCCTCGACCGCCGCGCGCACCGCGTTGTCGACCAGGTTCCCGACCACCGTGGCGACGTCCTCCGGCTCGACGACGGTGCCGCGCACCAGCGTCTCCTCACCGAGCGTCAGCAGCACGCCGCGCTCGGCCGCCTCGATGCCCTTCGCGCCGACGAGCGCCTGGAGGTACGGCTCCTGCAGCCGGTCGGCGTGCTGCACCGGGTACTTGAGCGGGCCGCGGGTCAGCACCTCGTCGAGGTAGTCGCGCGCCGACGCGGTCCGCCCCGCATCCAGCAGGCCCGCGACCACGTGCAGGCGGTTGGCGAACTCGTGCCGCTGCACCCGGAGCGCGTTGGTCATCGCGCCGACCGCGTCGAGGCGCCGGCTCAGCGCGGCCAGGTCGGTGCGGTCGCGCAGCACCACTACCACGCCCAGGTCGCGGTCGCCGCGGGTCACCCGGCGGATGTCGACGTAGACGATGCGGGAGCGGACGACGAAGCCCTCCTCGCCTCCGGGGCGGGGCGGTTCGACGGAGTCCAGCGCGGCGCCGATCGCGTCGGCCAGCGGAACGGGCAGGTCGAGCTCCGCGAGCGGCCGCCCGTGCAGCGCCCGCCCGGTCGGATCGTCGGAGCCGAGGATCGCGGCGGCCCGCGCATTGCAGACGCCGACGCGCCCGTCGCGGTCGAGCGCGAGCACGCCCTCGTCGACCCCGTCGAGCACGGCGGCCTGGTCCTGCACGAGCGAGGTGAGCTCCTCCGGAGCGAGGCCGAGCGTCAGGCGCAGCAGGCGGCGGCGGATGAAGACGGAGGCGACGGCGGCGAGCACCAGCCCGGCGAGCGCCGCGGCGAGGACGCCGAGCAGCGCGGTCGGCAGGTCGGTGAAGACGCTGGAGCGCGCGAAGCCGATGCTGACCTCGCCGACGACCCGTTGCTCCCCCGCGGCGAAGACCGGGACCTTGGCCCGTGCCGACTCGCCCAGCGTGCCGGTGCCCCACGAGACGCTCTCGCGCCCGGCGAGCGCCTCGTCGGGGCTCGTCGAGACCCGCTTGCCGAGGCGGTCCTCGTCGGGGTGGGCGAGGCGGATGCCCTGGTCGTCGGTGATCACGACGAAGAGCGCGCCGGTGCGCTGCTCGACGGCGGCGGCGACGTCCTCGAGCGGTCCGCCGCGCAGCTCCGAGGCGGCGGGCGCGCCGGGCACGGCGGAGGACGCGGCGACCGCGTCGCGCACGTCGGGGTCCTCGGCGACGGTGCGGGCGATGGCGAGCGCCGTCCCCTCCGCCTCGCCGCGCAGCTGCTGGACGCTGAGCGCGGTGACGAGGCCGGCGCAGACCAGCACGGCGGCCGACACCGTGGCGAGCTGCAGGACCAGGACGTGGGTCGCGAAGCGCATCGGGGCCTCCTCGCCGTCGTCGTGCGCAGAATGCGCAGAAGCCACACTATGCGCAGATGTCGCCGTAATGAGCGATACCCCGGCGCCGGACGCGGGGCTGCCTAGGGTTTCCAGCATCTCCCGGCCGGCTCTCCCGCCGAGCGCGGGCGGAGGCACTGGACGAAGGAGTCAGCTGTGTTGGTAGTACTCGGTTTCACCATGATCCTGGCCTTCATGGCCCTGATCATGACCAAGCGGCTGACGCCGATGGTCGCCCTGATCGTCGTGCCGACGATCTTCGGCCTCTTCGCGGGCGCCGGCCTCGGCATCGGCGACATGGTCCTCGAGGCGATCGGCAGCCTCGCGCCCACGGCCGCGCTGCTGATGTTCGCGATCATGTACTTCGGGATCATGATCGACGTCGGGCTCTTCGACCCGCTGATCCGCTTCATCGTCCGCGCGCTCGGCGACGACCCGGCGAAGGTCGTGCTCGGCACGGCGCTGCTCGCGGGTGCGGTCTCGCTCGACGGCGACGGCTCGACCACCTTCATCGTCACCACCGCCGCGATGCTCCCGATCTACCTGCGCCTGGGGATGAACCCGGTCGTGCTGACCTGCGTCGCGGGCCTGGCCAACGGCACGCTCAACATCGTCCCCTGGGGCGGACCGACGGTGCGAGCCGCCGCGGCCCTCCAGGTCTCGCCGAGCGAGATCTTCGTGCCGATGCTCCCCTCGCTCGCGGTGGGCCTGGCCGTCACGCTCGTCTTCGCCTGGTTCCTCGGGCTCGGCGAGCGCCGCCGCCTCGGCTCGCTCGCGCTGGCCGAGCCGATGCTCGAGCAGGAGCTCGTCGGCGCCGGCCGCGGCTCCTCCTCCCGCTCGGGCGGCGCCCGCACCGGCGGCCTCGCGGCCCTGACCGGGGGCATCCGCACCGTCGCCCGGGAGCGCTTCTCCTTCCTCCGCGGTCCCCAGGCCCTGCGCGGAGCCCAGGTGGCGGTCGCCGCCCGCGTGCAGGCCGACGACGCCGACACCGCGATGGCCGACACGATGCTCGACCCCGAGCGCGAGACGCTGCGCCCGAAGCTGATCTGGGTGAACCTGGTCCTGACCCTCGCGGTGATGACGCTGCTGGTCGCCGACATCCTGCCGCTGCCCTACGTGTTCATGGTCGGCTCCGCGGTCGCCCTCCTGATCAACTTCCCGAAGATGAAGGACCAGGCGGCCGAGATCGTCAAGCACGCGCCGAGCATCGTGGGCGTCGTGTCGATGGTGCTGGCGGCCGGTGTGCTGATCGGCGTCCTCAACGGCACCGGCATGGTCGACGCCATGGCGGAGTGGGTCGTCGCGGTGATCCCGCCGGCGCTCGGACCGTTCCTCGCCGTGATCACCGGCGTGCTCAGCATCCCGATGACCTTCTTCATGTCGAACGACGCGTTCTACTACGGCATCCTCCCCGTGCTCTCCGAGAGCGCGGCGAACTACGGCATCTCGCCGGTCGAGATGGCGCGCGCCTCCATCACCGGGCAGCCGGTGCACCTCCAGAGCCCGCTGGTCCCGGCGATCCTCCTGCTCGTCTCCCTCGCCGCGGTGAACCTCGGCGACCACCACCGCAAGGTGCTGTGGCGAGCGGTCGTCGTCTCGCTGGTCATGCTCGCCGTCGGCGTGCTGGTCGGCTCGATCCCCTTCGGCTGAGGCCGGCGGAGCGGAGCGCCGAGCGATCGGAACGAGGACGGGACCTTCTGCTGCGGCGGGGGTCCCGTCCTCGTTCCGCGGCTCGGTCCCGCAGCCCGCGCTAGCGCAGCAGCGGCGCCAGGTTCTCGGTCCAGACGTCGGAGCCGACCTTGAGGATGAGGGCGCCGACCACGACGAGGAACGCGACCCGGATGAAGCGGCTGCCACGAGCGACGGCCATCCGCGAGCCGAGGTACGCGCCCGCCACGTTGGCGGCGCCCATCAGGAGGCCCAGCAGCCAGATCACGTGCCCGCCCGGCATGAAGTAGAGCAGGGCGCCGAGGTTGGTCGCGACGTTGACGATCTTCGCCTTGGCGCTGGCGAGCAGGAAGTCGTAGCCCAGCGCGGTGATCAGGGCGATGATCAGGAAGGTCCCGGTGCCCGGTCCGATCAGGCCGTCGTAGAAGCCGATCAGGAGTCCCAGCACGGCCGCCGTGACGAGGTGGCGCCGGCCCGCGTGCTTGAGCACCGTGACGCTGCCCAGTGCCGGGCGGGCGATCGTCACGACGGCGACCACGATCAGCGCGACGACGATGATCGGCTTGAACACCGCGGCCGGGAGGAGTCCGGCGAGCGTCGCGCCTCCGTAGCTGCCCGCGAGGGCGACCGCCGCCATCGGCAGTGCGGTGCGCAGATCGGGCTTCGCGCGCCGGTAGTAGGTGATCGCGCTGGTGGTCGTGCCGAAGATCGAGGCCAGCTTGTTCGTGGCGAGCGCCTGCACGGGCGAGATCCCCGGCACGAGGAGCAGGGCGGGGAGCTGGAGGAGTCCGCCGCCGCCCACGACCGCGTCGATCCAGCCGGCCGCGAAGGCGGCGAGGATCATCAGCGCGAGGACGGGGAGTCCGAGATCCTCTGTGAAGGTCAGCATCGGTCGGAAGCGTACGCGAGCACCGCGACCCCCTCGACCTCGGGGGCCGGGCCGCCCTAGGGTCGGCGGCATGCGATTCGGACTCTTCATCCCCCAGGGCTGGCGCCACGACCTCGTCGGCGTCCCGGCCGCCGACCAGTGGCGCACCATGAGCGACCTCGCCCGGCACGCCGACGACGGCGCCTGGGAGTCGATCTGGGTCTACGACCACTTCCACACCGTCCCGCAGGTGACGGAGGAGGCGACGCACGAGGCGTGGTCGCTGATGAGCGCGTTCGGCGCCACCACGTCGCGCGTGCGGCTGGGCCAGATGTGCACCTGCATGGGCTACCGGAACCCCGCCTACCTCGCCAAGGTCGCGACGACCGTCGACATCGTCTCGGGCGGGCGGGTCGAGATGGGCATCGGCGGCGGCTGGTACGAGCACGAGTGGCGCGCGTACGGCTACGGCTTCCCGCCGATCGCCGAGCGGCTGGGCCGGCTCGACGAGGGAGTGCAGATCCTGCAGCAGGCCTGGACGACCGGGTCCGCGACCCTCGACGGCCGCTACTACCAGGTGGACGGCGCGCAGAACCGGCCGCTGCCCCTGCAGGAGGGCGGCATCCCGCTGTGGGTCGCCGGCGGCGGCGAGAAGGTCACGCTGCGGATCGCGGCCCAGTACGCGCAGTACACGAACTTCGCCGGGACCCCGGAGGCGTTCGACCACAAGAGCTCGGTCCTCCGCGGGCACTGCGAGCGCCTGGGCACCGACTTCTCGGCGATCACCCGGAGCTCGAACTACAACGTCGTGATCGGCGAGACGGAGGCGGAGGTCGAGGCGGCGCTGCAGCGTCTCGAGGAGCGCGTGGTCCCGTACCTCGGCGCGGAGGGAGCGGCGTCCTTCGTCGCCGAGTACCGCAGCCCCGACGCGCTCGCGGTCGGCACTCCCTCGCAGATCGTCGACCGGCTCGCCGGCATGCAGTCGCGCGGGATGGACTACGGCATCCTCTACTTCCCGGACGCCGCCTACGACCGGTCCGGCATCGAGCTGTTCGAGCGCGAGGTGCTGCCGGCGCTCTCCTGAGCGCGGAGCGGCGGGGGCTCCTACGCCTCCCGCCCCCCGCCCGCAAGTCCTTGGGGCGCCCCGGCCCCGCGCCTACGGTCGGAGCATGGACGCACAGGACATCCGCTGGAACGACGAAGCCCGCGACAAGATCCTCGAGGACTCGGACAGGGTCCTCCGCGAGGCGGTGCTCGACCTCGCGACGAGCAAGAAGGGCGAGCCCTGGGAGGACGTGTTCGCGGAGCTGAACGCGCGCCTCAAGGACCGCTTCATCGACTTCGAGCCCGGCCCGGACCTCCGCAAGTACGCCGAGGCCGTCTCCGCCGGGGAGATCGAGACCGGCTCGTGAGCGAGCGCGACCGCGACGCCGCGCTCGAGGACGAGATCACCTCGATCCACGCCCTCGGCGAGGGCCGCGTCGGCGAGACGGCCGGCCCGGAGGACGAGGACCACGAGCTCTCGCCCGAGCAGGACGCCCGCATCGAGTCCGAGCTGAAGAGCCGGGGCAGCGAGAGCTGATCCCCCCGGTACGCGGAAGGCCCGCTCCCCCTCGAGGGAGCGGGCCTTCCGCGTGAGTCGCGACTACGCCGAGAGGGGCTCGTAGTCGGTGTAGCCCTCGGCTCCTCCGCCGTAGACCGTCTCCTGGACGACCTCGTTCTCGGGGTGCCCGCCCTGCCAGCGCTCGACCAGGTCGGGGTTGGCGATCGCCGGGCGGCCGACGGCCACGGCGTCGGCGTGGCCCTCGCTGATCAGCTCGGTCGCCTCCTCGCGGCTGGTCGGCGAGCCGAAGCCGCTGTTGGCGATGAAGACGCCGTCGAAGCGCGAGCGGAGGTCCTGGACCAGCTCGCCGGCGGGCTCGGCGTGCAGGACGCTGAGGTAGGCCAGGCCGAGCGGGGCGAGCCCGTCGACGACGGCCTCGTAGGTGGCGCGCACGTCGTCGGCGTCGGTCTCGACGACGTCCTGGATGTTGTGGGCCGGCGAGAGGCGGATGCCGACGCGGCCCGCTCCGACCTCGTCGACGATCGCGCGGGTGACCTCGAGCGGGAACGCGGCGCGCTCGGCCGGGGTCCCGCCGTACTGGTCAGTGCGCACGTTCGAGACGGGCGAGAGGAACTCGTGCAGCAGGTAGCCGTTGGCGCCGTGCACCTCGACTCCGTCGAAGCCGGCGTCGATCGCGCGGCGGGCGGCGGCGACGAACTCGTCGCGGACGGTCGCCAGCTCCTCGGTGGTCAGCGCGTGCGGCACCGGGAAGGGCTTCTTGCCGGAGGGGGTGTGCACCTCTCCGTCGATGGCGACGGCGCTCGGGGCGACGATGCGGTCGGTGCCGGTGATCTCGGTGTGCGAGACGCGGCCCGCGTTCATCAGCTGCATGACGATGCGCCCGCCCGCGGCGTGCACGGCGTCGGCGACGGCGCGCCAGCCCGCGGCCTGCGCGTCGGTCTCGATGCCGGGCTGCCCGGCGTAGCCCTTGGACTCGGCGCTGGGGAAGACGCCCTCGCTGATCAGCAGGCCCATGCTCGCGCGCTGGGCGTAGTACTCGGCGACGATCGCGCCGGGCACGCCCTGCTCGTCGGAGCGCAGTCGCGTCATCGGTGCCAGGACGATGCGGTTGGGGAGGTCGAGGTCGCCGGCGGTGAGGGGGGAGAACGGATCCACGGGATCGCCTTTCTACGGAGCTGTCTCAGGGGGCTGCCCTGAGGGGGGGAGGCACGTGCACCTGCGGCGCACTCCGGGCGGCAACCGCGAGCGGAGCACGGTCATTCCTCCTCCCGGCGTTCTCCCATCCCCCGCGCCCCGGGCACGCGGTCGACGGCCTGCCGCCTCCCGACTCCTGCTCGGACACCCGGGCTGTCTACACTCGGGAGGCGACGACGAAGGAGTGTGCGCGATGCCGGCGAGACCCCACCACCCCGTGAGCTACCGGCTGCTGCCGGCGCTCGGGGCCCTCCTGATCGCCGCGGTCCTCGCGCTGGTCCCCGCGACCGCGGCGACGGCCGAATCGCCCGTCTCCTTCTCCTCCTCCACCGTCCTCGACTCGGTCGGAGTGCTGAGCTCCGGAGAGACCGCCGAGATCGAGCAGGCCTCGCGGGCCCTCTACGACCAGCACCGCGTGCAGCTGTTCGTCGCCTTCGTCGACTCCTTCACGGATCCGTCCGACCGCGCCGCGTGGGCGGACGAGACCGCGACCCGCAACGGACTGGGCACCGACGACGTCCTCCTGGCCGTCGCGGTCGACGCCCGCCAGTACCAGGTGTCGGTCGCGCAGGGCTTCGCCCTCGACGACGCGCAGGTCTCCTCGCTCCAGTCCGACGACATCGAGCCGAGGCTCGCCGACGGCGACTGGGCCGGAGCCGCGGTGGCCGCCGCCGACGGGATCGGGCAGCGCCTCGACGCGCCCAGCGCCGGCGAGTCCCTCGGCTCGGGGCTGCTGATCGCGCTCGGCGTGCTCGCGGCCCTCGTCGTGATCGGCCTCGTGGTGCTGCTGCTCGTCCGCCGCGCGCGGAAGCGCCGCGCCCAGGAGGCGGTGGAGGCCTCGATCGACGAGCTCGCCACCCGTGCCGGGTCGGCCCTCGTCCACGCCGACGACGCCGTCCGCACCAGCGAGCAGGAGGTCGGCTTCGCGGAGGCGCAGTTCGGCGCCGACGCGACCGGCGCGTTCCGCGAGGCGCTCGTCACCGCGAAGCGCCTGCTCGGCGAGGCCTTCACCCTGCAGCAGCGCCTCGACGACGCCGAGCCGGAGACCGATCAGGAGCGCCGCGACGGCTACCAGCGCATCCTCCAGCTCTGCGCCGACGCCGAGCAGACGCTCGACGAGCGCGCGAGTGCGTTCGAGGAGCTGCGCGACCTCGAGAAGAACGCGCCGCAGGTCGCCGCCGCGCTCTCGGCTCGCGCCGCCGAGGTCGGCGACCGCCTCCCGTCGGCCCGCGCCCGCCTCGCCGAGCTCGCCTCCCGCTACGCGCCGACCGCGATCGACGACGTGGGCGACGACGCCGACCAGGCCGAGGACCGCCTCCGCTTCACCCGCGACCAGCTCGCCGGCGCCCAGCAGGCGCTGCAGGCCGGCGACTCCGGCCGCGCCGCCGTGCTGCTGCGCGCCGGGCAGCAGGCCGCCGAGCAGGCCTCCGGGCTCGTCGACGCGGTGGCCACGCGCGGCGACGAGCTGCAGAAGGCGGAGGCGTCGCTCGCCGGCCGCGTCGCCGAGATCCGCGCCGACGTGGCGCAGGGACGATCGCTCGCCGCCTCCCAGGACGCGGAGTCCGCCGCCCAGGCGCAGAACGTCGCCGCGGCGGTCGCCTCGACCGAGGCCGCCCTCGACGACGTCGAGCGCGCCGCCTCCGTGCGGCCGAACGACCCGCTCGCCCTGCTCGAGGCGCTCACCGCCGCCGACGCCACGATCGACGCCGCCGTCGGCGGGTTCCGCGACGCGCAGGCCCAGCGCGAGCGCGAGCGGGCCGCCCTCGGCGCCGAGCTCACCTCCGCCCGCAGCCGCGTCTCGGCCGCCGAGGACTTCATCGCGGCCCGCCGCGGCGCGGTCGGCTCCGAGGCGCGCACCCGCGTCGCCGAGGCCGCCCGCTCGGCCGAGTACGCCGAGCGCATCGCCGCCACCGACCCCCGCGAGGCTCTCGCCTCCGCCCAGCGCGCCTCGCAGCTCGCCCAGCAGGCGCTCGAGCGGGCGCGGGCCGACGCCGGCGCCTACTCCGCCCCGAACGCCGTCGGCAGCCCCTACGGTGGCGACACCACCGGCGCGTTCCTCGGCGGGATCCTGGTCGAGTCGCTCCTGGGAGGCGGACGCCGCAGCGGCTACCGCTCGGGCGGCTTCGGCGGAGGCGGCTTCGGCGGAGGCGGCTCGTCCCGGCGCTCCGGCGGCGGCGGCTTCGGCGGCGGGCGCAGCAGCGGCGGAGGCGGACGCCGCGGCGGCGGCGGGCGCTTCTGAGCGCCCCCGGGCATCCGCGCACGACCGACGACCACCGCCTCCCCCACGACTCCGGCACCACCTCCGACATCCGGCACCACCCACGACGCAAGGAGAGACACCCATGGCTCAGAGACAGTCGATCTTCGGCCGCATCGCGCAGCTCGCGAAGGCCAACATCAACGCGCTCCTCGACCAGGCCGAGGACCCGCAGAAGATGCTCGACCAGATGGTCCGCGACTACACCGACAGCATCCGCGACGCCGAGGCGGCGATCGCCACCACGATCGGCAACCTGCGCCTGCTCGAGGACGACTACCGCGAGGACGTGCAGAACGCCCAGGAGTGGGGCGGCAAGGCCCTCGCCGCGAGCCGCAAGGCCGACGAGCTGCGCACCGGCGGGAGCGCCGGCGACGCCGACAAGTTCGACGCGCTGGCCAAGGTCGCTCTGCAGCGCCAGATCCAGTCCGAGAAGGAGGCGAAGGACGCCGAGCCGACCATCGCCTCGCAGACCGAGGTCGTCGACAAGCTCAAGTCGGGCCTGAACCAGATGCGCGAGAAGCTGCAGCAGCTCTCGAGCAAGCGCGACGAGCTGATCGCGCGCTCGAAGACCGTCGAGGCGCAGAGCCAGGTCCAGGACGCCGTGAAGAGCATCGACCTGATGGACCCGACGAGCGAGGTGAGCCGCTTCGAGCAGAAGATCCGCCGCGAGGAGGCGCGCGTCCGCGGCGCGGAGGAGCTCGCCTCCTCGAGCCTGGACGCGCAGTTCGAGTCGCTCGAGGACCTCGGTGAGATGACCGAGGTGGAGGCGCGCCTCGCCGCGCTCAAGTCCGGGCGCCCGCAGGACTCGATCGGCTCCTGAGCCCGTGCGCCTCCGGCGGTCCCGCCGGAGGCGCACTCCCTTCCCGACACGCGCGGAGCGAAGGCTGGCAATCGCCATGGTGCGGTGCCGCCGCCGTCCCCGTAGTGTTCACACCAGGTTGCCCTTGACCCCGGTCGCCCTGATGCCGCGTCCGGCCCCTACCGACGCGGTGAACCATGAGCGGACCGCCCCCGTCGGGATCGCTCGCCGAGAGACCGTCGACGCCGACGGTCACCACGAAGAGCGAGGCGCCGATGAGCACCCCCACCACCACGTCCGTCACCGGAGGCGCCCCCCGCGTCGTCCGCACCCGCCCCCGCGCCGACGGCCGCGTCAACCCGACGACCGAGTACTCCGGTCTCCTCAGCACGGTCCGCGACGCGGGGCTCCTCCGCCGCCGCACCGGCTTCTACTACACGATGTTCGGCGCGCTGGTCCTCGCGCTCGGCGGCATCGTCACCGGCTTCGTCCTGCTGGGCGACTCCTGGTTCCAGCTCCTGCTCGCCGCCGCCCTCGGCATCGTGCTGACGCAGTTCGCCTTCCTCGCCCATGAGGCCTCGCACCGCCAGGTGTTCGAGTCCGGCAAGGCCAACGACGTCGCCGGCCGCACCCTCGCGAACCTCTTCGTCGGCATCAGCTACTCCTGGTGGATGACCAAGCACAGCCGCCACCACGCGAACCCGAACGTGCTGGGCAAGGACCCGGACATCGAGCGCGACGTCGTCTCCTTCACCGCCGAGGACGCGGCCCGCTCGCGCGGCCTCTACGCCTGGCTCACCCGCCGCCAGGGCTACGCGTTCTTCCCGCTCCTGCTGCTCGAGGGCCTCAACCTGCACCTGCACGGCTTCCGCACCGTGTTCGGCAAGGGAAAGGTCGACAAGCGCTGGGTCGAGATCACCATGCTCGTCACCCGCGTCGGCCTCTACCTCGCCGTCGTCTTCTGGGCCCTCCCCCTCGGCATGGCGTTCGCCTTCGTCGGCGTGCAGCTGGGCGTCTTCGGCCTCTACATGGGCGCCTCGTTCGCGCCGAACCACAAGGGCATGCCGCTGCTGCCGAAGGAGGCGCGCGTCGACTTCCTCCGCCGCCAGGTCCTCACCTCGCGCAGCATCCGCAGCACCTGGTTCACCGACCTCTACATGGGCGGACTCAACTACCAGGTGGAGCACCACCTCTTCCCGAACATGCCCCGCCCGGCGCTGCGCCGTGCGCAGGTCATCGCCAAGGAGTACTGCACCACCCACCAGATCCCCTACACCGAGACCTCGCTGATGGAGTCGTACGCGATCGTCGTCCGCTACCTCAACAAGGTCGGCCTGTCGGCCGGCGGCGACCCGTTCGACTGCCCCGCCGCCTCCGCCTACGGACGCTGAGCACTCCCCCTTCGGAGGCCCCTCGCACCTTCCCGGTGCGGGGGGCCTCCGTCGTTCGCGGGAGCGCAAGGGGGTGCCCCCGCGGGCGGCGGAGTCGTAGCGTCGGGACATGAGCAGCTCCGACTACGACATCGAGCCCACCCCCACCGACACGACCGACGGCACCGACACGACCGACGGCGCGCGCACGCCCGACCCCGCCACCGAGACCGGCACCTCCGCGGGCCTCGACGAGGTCGGCGGCGCGGCCTCCCCCCTGGCCGACGGCGTCGGCGCCGACGGCGAGGAGCAGAACCCCCCGCTGCCCGACTGGGGCCCCACCGACGGCGTCCACGGCACCGACGCCGAGACCGACGCCTCGGGCACCGAGCAGCACTGACACGGCTCCGCGAGGGACCTCCCCGGCCGGTCGGCGAACGTTCCGACCGCGTTCCGAGGAGGTCCCTCCGTGTTCGCCGGAGGGTCGGCCGGCGCTCGGTCGGCGCGCCCTACACTGGCGAAATGCAGCCGACCGAACGCGCCCTCCGCGTGATCTCCTACAACCTCCGGGAGCACCGAGCGCACGCCGAGATCGCCCCCCTCGCCGCCCGCCACGACATCGACGTCCTGTGCCTGCAGGAGTGCGACACCACGAAGCTGCCGCAGGAGGTGGGCTCGCTCCGGCTCGCGTCCGTCACGGCCCGCAACCGCCTGGGCCTGGCCGTCTACTACTCGCAGGACCGCTTCGAGCTCTCCGGCAGCGCCGCGTTCGAGCTCAGCAAGTCCATGCACGACCGCGTGATGTCCCCCGCTCACGAGCGCCTGCTGGCCGTCCGCCTCGACGACCGCGACGGCGGATCGATCGCCGTCTCCTCCTTCCACGCCGCCCCGCTCTCGGCCGGCAACGCCCTGCGCCGCAAGCAGATCGACGAGGCGCTCAACCGGCTGCGCGAGTACGCGCCGGACACCCCCTCCCTGATGGTCGGCGACTACAACTACCCGTGGTTCTTCCGCGGACTCGACCGCCGGATGACCCGGAACGGCTACCTGGTCTCGCGGAGCGACTCCCCCACCTACGCGCGCTACCGCTACTTCAGCGGCCACTTCGACTTCGCGATCAGCGACTCCGTGCGGATCGAGCGGGTCTCCACGCTGCCCCAGGGCGTCTCGGACCACCTCCCGGTGATGGTCGACGCGCACTACGGCGTCCCCGCCGCCTGAGCGCGGGGCCCGCGGGCCCGCGCGGTCGGTAGGCTCAGGGGGTGACGACCCTGATCCTCGCCCGGCACGGAGAGACTGTCTGGCACTCCGAGAACCGCTTCGCGGGCTCCTCCGACATCGCGCTGACCCCCCGGGGCCAGGACCAGGCGGCGACTCTGGCCGCCTGGGCCGTCGACGCAGACCTCGAGGCGGTGTACTCCTCCACCCTGGTCCGGGCCGTGCGCACCGCCGTGCCCGCCGCGCGGGCGGCCCACCTCGAGCTGCAGCCCGACCCGGCGCTGGTCGAGGTCGACTTCGGCCGCGGTGAGGGGCTGACCACCGACGAGATGGAGAAGCGCTTCCCGGACGAGTACCATGCGTGGGTCGCCGCACCGGCCATCCAGCCGATGCCCGGCGGCGAGTCCGGCCTCGACGCCGTCGCCCGCGCGAACACCTCGCTCGCCCGCATCCACCGCGAGCACCCCGACGGCCGCGTGCTCGTCGTCGCGCACGGCACGCTCATCCGCCTCCTGCTGTGCGCCTACCTCGGCATCAACCCGGAGACGTACCGGCACACCTTCCCGGTGGTCGACAACGTCTCGCTGACCACGCTGCGCTGGGACGCGACCGGCGTCGGCCTGCTCGGCTACAACGTCCCGCCCGTCCAGACGCAGCGGCGCTCCAGCTGAGCGCAGCGGCCGCTCCGGAGCGGCGCCCGGCGAGCGCGGGCTCGATCGGCCTGGTGCTCGGGTCGGTCGCGAGCGTGCAGCTGGGCGCCTCCTTCGCCGTGCTGCTCTTCCCCGCCGCGGGGCCGATCGGCACCGTCACGCTCCGGCTGGTGTTCTCGGCCGTCGTGCTGCTCCTGGTCTGCCGTCCGCGGCTGCGCGGCCACAGCCGGAGCGACTGGGCCACCGTCGCCGCCTACGGCCTCGCCCTCGGCGGGATGAACGCCTGCTACTACGAGGCCATCGCCCGGATCCCGCAGGGCGCCGCCGTCACCCTCGAGGTGCTCGGGCCGCTGACGCTCTCGGTGATCGCCGGGAGGAGCGTGCTGAGCCTGGTCTGGGCGGTGCTCGCGCTGGCCGGAGTGGTGACCCTGTCGCAGGGCGGGTTCTCGGCGCTGGACCCGGTCGGCGTCGGCTTCGCGCTGGGGGCCGCAGTGCTCTGGGCCGCGTACATCGTCTTCGCCGGCCGCACCGGCGGGCGGTTCCAGGGGATCGACGGGCTCGCGCTGGCGCTGGCGGCCGGTGCGATCGTGTCGCTGCCGTTCGGCCTCGCCTCCGCCGGGCCCGCCCTGGTGGTGCCGCCGGTGCTGCTCCTCGGGCTCGCCGTGGCGGTGCTCTCCTCCGCGGTGCCCTACGCGCTGGAGCTGCTGGCGCTGCGGCGCCTGCGCTCCTCCACCTTCTCGATCCTGATGTCGCTCTCCCCCGGGGCGGCCGCGCTCTCGGGCTTCCTCGTGCTCGGCCAGCGCCTCAGCGCCGTCGAGGCCGTCGGGATCGCGCTCGTGGTCGCCGCGAGCATCGGAGCGGTGCGGACCGCGCGGACCTCCGCCTGAGCGGCGGTTCTTTTGTTAGGCTAACTATGTGCCATCGACCGAGACCGCTCAGATCCAGACCCCGCAGACCGATCTCCCGCTGACCTCCCTCGCGGGCGAGGTGCGGGCAGCGGTCGGCCGGCTCGGACGGCGGCTCCGGCAGGAGAAGGCCCAGCACGAGCTCAGCGATCCGCAGTTCAGCGTGCTCGCGCTCCTGCACCGCGAGGGCGCGAAGACCCTCGGCGAGCTGGCCGAGGCGGAGCGGGTCCGCCCGCCCTCGATGACCCGCACGGTCGGCTGCCTGGTCGACGAAGGACTCGCGGAGCGCCTCGCCGACCCCGCCGACGGCCGCGTCACCCGCATCCGCCCCACTCCGACCGGCACCGCACTGGTGCTCGATGTGCGCCGCAGCCGCGACGCCTGGCTCGTGGCGCGCCTCGAGGAGCTCCCTCCCGAGGACCTGCGCCTGCTCCACGACGCGGCGGCGGTCCTGCGCGCGGTGGCCGACCGATGAGCGCGATGTTCCGCTCCCTCGCCGTGCCGAACTACCGCATCTGGTTCGCGGGCGCGATGGTCTCGAACGTCGGCACCTGGATGCAGCGCACGGCCCAGGACTGGATCGTGATCAACGACCTGACCGACCACGACGCGACGGCGCTCGGCGTGACCATGGCGCTGCAGTTCGGACCGCAGCTCGTGATGGTCCCCTTCTCCGGCTTCATCGCCGACCGCTTCGACCGGCGGAAGCTCCTGATGGCCACCCAGGGCGCGATGGGCGCGCTCGGGCTCGGCCTGGGACTCATCGTCGTGACCGGGGTCGTCCAGCTCTGGATGGTCTACCTCTTCGCCCTGCTGCTCGGCTTCGCCGCGGCGATCGACGCGCCCGTGCGCCAGACGTTCGTCTCGGCGCTGGTCGAGGAGCGCGACCTCACCAACGCCGTCTCGCTGAACTCGGCCTCCTTCAACTCGGCGCGGATGATCGGACCGGCCCTCGCAGGCGTGCTGATCGCCGCGGTCGGCTCCGGCTGGGTCTTCCTCCTCAACGCCGCGAGCTTCCTCGCCGTCCTGCTCTCGCTGCGCGCGCTGCACCGCGACCAGCTCCGCAGCGCCCCGCGCGCCACCCGCGGCCCGGGTGCCCTGCTGGAGGGGTTCCGCTACGTGTCGAAGCGGCCGGACATCCTCGTGGTGCTCGCGATCGTGTTCCTGATCGGCACCTTCGGCCTGAACTTCCCGATCTTCGCCTCGACGATGGCGACCGTCGAGTTCGACATGGGGGCGAGCGAGTTCGGCCTGCTCTCCTCCGCCATCGCCGTCGGCTCGGTGCTGGGGGCGCTCCTCTCGGCTCGCCGCGACCGCCCGAGGCTCCGGCTCATCGTCGGCGCCTCCGCGGCGTTCGGCGTCGCGCTCGCGCTGGCCGGCGTCATGCCGACGGTCTGGGCGTTCGCGATCCTGCTCCCCTTCGTCGGCATCGCGGCGCAGACGCTGATGACCTCGGCCAACGGCTACGTGCAGCTCTCGACCGCCCCCGAGATGCGGGGCCGGGTCATGGCGCTGTACATGGCCATCTTCGTCGGCGGCACCCCGATCGGCGCACCGCTGATCGGCTGGGTCGCGAACGCCTACGGCCCGCGCCAGGCGATGCTGGTCGGCGCCGCCTCCGGGATCGCGGCGGCCGCCATCGGACTCGCCTTCCACCTCCGCCTGCGCCGCGCCGCCCGGCTCGCGGCCCCCGGGCCGGAGGCCCTTCCCGCTACCGGCGGTGTCCCACTGCTGCGCCCCCGCGCCTAGGCTCCGTCAGCCGGTCCGCGCGCCGGAGCGGATCCGCGGACCGCCCACTCGACGGGTCGCCCCCGACGCGGGGCGCGACCGCCGCCCGCCCTCAGGCCTCGCGGGTGATCTCGACACGGACGAAGAGCTTCGACGAGCGGGGCCCGGCGAACACCCCGCGCAACGGCGCGATGTCGTTGTAGTCGCGGCCCCGGCCGACGATGACGTGGCGGTCGCCGATGTCGATCAGGTTCGTCGGGTCGTATCCGCGCCACGCTCCTCCGCAGAACCACTCGACCCACGCGTGCGACTCCCCCACCACGGTCTCGCCGATCTCGGCGTGCGGCTTGGGGTGCAGGTAGCCCGAGACGTAGCGCGCCGGGATGCCCACCGAGCGCAGCGCCCCGAGGACGATGTGCGTGATGTCCTGGCAGACGCCCTCTCGCGCGGTCCACGACTCCGTCGCGGTGGAGTGCACGCCGGTGACGCCCTGCCGGTAGGTCATCGCCCGGCCGATCGTCTCGGCGATCGTGAGCGCGGCCTCGCACGGCCCGGCCGCCTCGTCCGCGAGCGAGCGCGCCATCGCCGCGAGGTCCTCCGGCGGCGCGGTGCGGTGGGTCTGCTTCGACTGCTCCACGTACTCGGTGCGCGTCTCGACCTGCTCGGACAGCTGATCCCACCCGGTCGGGTGGTCGGGGTGCTGCTTCGGCCGGATCTCGACGAGCGAGGTCGCCGTCAGCGAGAGCTCGCGGTGGGCGTCGAGCACGTCGAACGACGAGACGCGGGTGCCCCAGTAGTCGGTGTAGGCGTGCACCGAGGTCACCGGCCGGATGTCGAGGTTCGAGAACAGCACCAGCTGCCCGTCCGAGGAGGCGGGGAGCATCCGCGCCTCGTTGTAGGACGCGACCACGTCCCCCGCGTAGGTGAAGCCCGTGGTGTGCCTGATGCGCAGCCTGCTCACAGCGCCTCCCCGATCCAGCTCGGCATGACGTTGGTGGGGAAGTACCGCTGGCGGATCGCCTCGGACGCGGCCGAGGTCGCCTCCTGCACGCTGTCCATGTGCCGCGGCAGGTCCTCGAGGATGTCGGTGATCGGCCGGAACTCCAGCTCGCTGCGGATCCGCCCGAGGACGCGCTGCGCGTCGCCGGAGTGGCCGATGCGGCCGGTGCGCGGCTCGATGTCGCGCATGCACGCCTCCGCCCGCGAGACCGAGAAGAGGATCGAGCGCGGGAACAGCCGGTCCAGGAGGAGGAACTCGGCCGCGTTCCGCGCGCTCGGCACGCCCCGGTAGGTGCGCAGGTACGCCTCGTAGGCGCCGCAGGAGCGGAGGATCGTGGTCCAGGAGGGGCCGCTCGCCTCGGTCAGCGAGCGGGTGGCGAGCAGGCGGGCGGTCATGTCGGCGCGCTCGATCGAGCGGCCGAGCGTGAAGAACTGCCAGGCCTCGTCGCGCGAGGTCGCCGACTCGATGATGCCGACGGCGAGGGCGGAGCGCTCGCGCACCCAGCTGAAGAACTCCGACACCCGCTCGCCCGAGACGCGGCGCGGCATGCGGGTGCGCGTGGTGTTGAGGCACTCCCAGAGCTCGGTCGAGACGATCTCGCGCGCCCGGCGGGCGTTCTCGCGGGCCGCGCCGAGCGAGTAGGCGATCGAGGCGGGGTTCGTGCGGTCGATCGCGAGGATCGCCAGCACGTCGGCACGGGTGATCTCGCGCATGTCGTCGGGCGGGGTCGAGCCCATCACCGACAGGAGCGAGCGGCAGGCCGTGTCCTCGTCGATCCACGGGTCCTCGAGCAGGAGCTGGAGGTGGACGTCGAGGATGCGGGCGGTGCCGTCGGACCGCTCGATGTAGCGGCCGATCCAGAACAGCGACTCGGCGATCCGGGAGAGCATCAGTCGTCCTCCCCCACCGCGAGCGTCTGCTGCTGCTGCTGGTCCTGGTCGGTGTTCGGCGCGTCCTGCGGCGAGTGGTCGGGAGTGTGGTTGAGCGGGTAGACGATCGGGATGGAGCTGGTGACCGCGGCCTGCTCGGCGACGAGCGCCTGGATGTCGCGCGCCTCGGGCTCGGCGCTGCGCGCCTCCTCGAGGCCGACCACCCAGGTGTCCTTCGATCCGCCGCCCTGCGACGAGTTGACGACGAGCTGCCCCTCCGGGAGCGCGACGCGGGTCAGGCCGCCGGGCAGCACCCAGACGTCGGTGCCGTCGTTCACGGCGAAGGGCCGCAGGTCGGCGTGCCGGGGGCGCATCCCGTCGTCGACGAGGGTGGGGATGGTGGAGAGCTGCACGACCGGCTGCGCGATCCAGCCGCGCGGGTCGGCCTGGAGGCGGGAGCGCAGCTCCGCGAGCTCCTTCGCCGAGGCGGCCGGCCCGACGACCAGGCCCTTGCCGCCGGAGCCGTCGACCGGCTTCACGACGAGCTCGTCGAGGCGGTCGAGCACCTCCTCGAGCGCTCCCGGATCCTCGAGCCGCCACGTGTCGACGTTCTTGATCACCGGCTCCTCCGAGAGGTAGTAGCGGATGAGGTCGGGCAGGTAGGTGTAGACGAGCTTGTCGTCGGCGACGCCGTTGCCGACCGCGTTGGCGATCGTGACGTTCCCGAGCCGGGCCGCGAGCATCAGCCCGGGCGAACCGAGCATCGAGTCGGCGCGGAACTGCAGCGGATCGAGGAACTCGTCGTCCACGCGGCGGTAGATCACGTCGACCCGGGTCGGGCCGGAGGTGGTGCGCATGAACACCTTGCCGCCCGTGCAGAACAGGTCGCGGCCCTCGACCAGCTCGACGCCCATGAGGCGGGCGAGGAGGGTGTGCTCGAAGTAGGCGGAGTTGTAGACGCCCGGGGTGAGCACGACCACGGTCGGGTCGTCGACGCCCTCGGGGGCGGAGGCGCGGAGGGCCTGCAGCAGCTTGTTCGGGTAGTCGCCGACCGGGCGCACCCGCATCGAGACGAACAGCTCGGGCAGCGTCTGCGCCATCACCCGGCGGTTTGAGATGACGTAGGAGACGCCGGAGGGCACGCGGACGTTGTCCTCGAGGACCCGCCAGCCGCCCTTCTCATCGCGGATCAGGTCGATCCCGGACACCTGGATCCGCACGCCGTTCGCGGGGACGATGCCCGCGGCCTGCCGGTGGAAGTGGCTGGAGCTCGAGATCAGCCCGGCGGGGATGACGCCGTCGGCCACGGCGTTCTGCGGGCCGTAGACGTCGGCGAGGAACGCCTCGAGAGCACGGACCCGCTGCTTGATGCCGGTCTGCACCTCGTTCCACTCGGCGCGCTCGATCACCCGGGGGACGGCGTCGAGGGGGAACGGCCGCTCCTCCCCCGCGAAGTCGAAGGTGACGCCCTGCGCGAGGTAGGAGGAGGCGAGCGCGTCGGTGCGGCCGCGCAGCTCCTCCTGGGTCATCCGCGCGAGCGAGGAGTAGATGTCGCGGTAGGCGCCGCGGACCCCGTCGGGGCCTCCGGTCGACGCCACGTCGGCGAACATCTCGTCCCAGGGGGTGGCGCCCGTGTCGGGCCGCTCGACCTTCTGGGACCCGTATCCGTCGAAGAGGTCACCCATGGCACGACTCTAGTGCGGGGCGTATTGCGGGGATGTTTCGGGCGGCCGCGGGGCGAGCGGGGCGGGTCGGCGACGTCCGGGCACGGCGCCTCCGCCGTCCTGCGACAGCTCGGCGGAGGCCCGGGGATCCTCGGGAATAGATCCGGCCGCGCGTGGTTGAATGAGGATGTACATGCAAACGCATGGACCAGGCCCCACCGGGCCGGAGGACAGAAGGAGCGCCTGATGCAGTTCGGCATCTTCACGGTCAGCGACATCACGACCGACCCCACGACCGGACGGACCCCGTCCGAGTCCGAGAAGATCCAGGCGGCCCTCGCGATCGCGCTGAAGGCGGAGGAGATCGGCCTCGACGTCTTCGCCCTGGGCGAGCACCACAACCCGCCGTTCTGGTCCTCCTCCCCCACCACCACGCTCGGCTACCTCGCGGCGAAGACCGAGAGGATCACGCTCTCCACCGCGATGGCCCTCATCACCACGAACGACCCCGTGAAGCTCGCCGAGGACTACGCGATGCTCCAGCACCTCGCCGGCGGCCGCGTCGACCTGATGCTCGGCCGCGGCAACACCGGCCCCGTCTACCCGTGGTTCGGCAAGGACATCCGCCGCGGCATCGAGCTGACGATCGAGAACTACGACCTGCTGCACCGCCTGTGGACCGAGGACTTCGTCGACTGGGAGGGCCAGTTCCGCACTCCCCTCCAGGGCTTCCAGTCGACCCCGCGCCCCCTCGACGGTGTCGCGCCGTTCGTGTGGCACGGATCGATCCGCTCCCCGCAGATCGCCGAGCAGGCCGCCTACTACGGCGACGGCTTCTTCGCGAACCACATCTTCTGGCCCGCCTCGCACACCCAGAAGATGGTGCAGCTCTACCGCCAGCGCTTCGAGCACTACGGCCACGGGACCGCCGATCAGGCGATCGTCGGCCTCGGCGGGCAGATCTTCCTGGCGAAGAACTCGCAGGACGCGGTCTCGCAGTTCCGCCCCTACTTCGACAACGCCCCCGTCTACGGCCACGGCCCCTCGCTCGAGGACTTCACGGAGCAGACCCCGCTCACCGTCGGCTCCCCGCAGCAGATCATCGACCGCACCCTCGGCTTCCGCGAGTACGTCGGCGACTACCAGCGACAGCTCTTCCTGATGGACCACGCGGGACTCCCGCTGAAGACCGTCCTGGAGCAGATGGACATGCTCGGTGAGATCCTCCCCGCCCTCCGCGCCGGCTTCGCCGAGGGCCGCCCCTCGCACGTGCCCGACGCCCCCACCCACGCCTCCCTCGTGGCCGCGCGCGACGCGCAGCCCGCGGCCGAGCCCGTCACCGTCTAGTCAGGAGCTCTCCATGGACACCCGCAGGATCACCGTCCTCTCGGCCGGCCTCAGCCAGCCGTCCTCGACCCGGCTGCTCGCCGACCGCCTGGCCGACGCCGCCGAGTCCTCCCTCACCGAGCAGGGCTTCGCCGTCGAGCGGAGCGTCGTGGAGCTGCGCGACCTCGCGCACGACGTCACGAACAACCTCCTCACCGGCTTCGCGAGCCCCGCTCTGCAGACCGCGCTCGACGCGGTCGCCGGCGCCGACGGCCTGATCGCCGTGACGCCGATCTTCACCACCAGCTACAGCGGGCTCTTCAAGTCGTTCGTCGACGTGCTCGACACGGAGGCGCTGCGCGGCCTGCCCGTGCTGCTGGCGGCCACGGGCGGGTCCCCCCGCCACTCCCTGGCCGTCGACTACGCGATGCGCCCGCTCTTCACCTACCTGCACGCGGCGCCCCTCGCGACAACCGTGTTCGCGGCGACGGACGACTGGGGCGGCGCGACCGAGGACGGACGGGCGCTGCCCTCGCGCATCGAGCGCGCCGGACGCGAGCTGGCCGATCAAGCCGCCCGCTCCTCCCGCTCGGGCTCCACGCCCGACCCGTGGGCGCTCGACGGCTCGTTCGAGGGGATGCTCGGCCGCCGCGGCTGAACGCCCGCCGCGCGGATCGGCCGCTCCTCTCATGGATCGGCCGATCCGTCCAGCCGCGATACCCGCGGCCCTGGCGGAATAGCCTGCCCCCGGGAGCCTGCCGCTGGCCCCCGGAAGGAGGCCGTCATGGGCCTGACCAGCAAGGGGCTCCCCTCGGGGGCTCTCGACCTCTCGCAGCTCGGACGCGCGGTCCTCGACCGCCGCCGCTTCCTCGGAGCCCTCGGCGTCGCCGCCTCCGTCCCGGTCCTCTCCGGCTGCGGCTTCGCCCCCGCGGGCCCCGCGGCGAGCGCCGGCAGCGACACCCTCACCTTCACCACCTGGGGCACCGACGCCGAGCTGGCCGGCTTCCAGCGCGCGATCGACGCGTTCCAGTCGGCGAACGCCGGCGCCACCGTGACCCTCAACGCGGTCCCGTACGAGCAGATGTTCACCAACATCGACGCGCAGCTGCAGGCGGGGAACCCGCCGGACGTCTTCCGGGTCCCGTACTACACGTTCGGCAGCTACGCCGGCCGCGACCAGCTCCTGGACCTGTCGGGCTTCCTCGACTCCGACGTCGCCGAGCGGTTCACCGATCCGGCCTGGGCCGCGGTGCAGAGCGGCGGGAGCCCCTTCGGCGTCCCCCACCACACCGACACCTCGCTGATCCTCTACAACACGCAGGTGCTGGCCGACGCGGGCGTCACCTCCTTCCCCTCCTCGCCCGAGGAGGCGTGGACCTGGGAGGAGTTCACCGAGGTCGGGCGGAAGCTGCGCGCCTCGCTCCCCGCCGAGCGCTACCCCTTCGCCTACAACTGGCAGGGCAACGGCGTCACGCGCTGGCTGAGCCTGCTGTTCCAGGCCGACGGCCGCTTCCTCACCGAGGACCTGTCCGGTCCCGCGATCGACTCCGCCGCCGGCCGCGCCGCGATCGACTTCAGCCGCAGCTTCTTCACCGACGGCCTCGTGCCGCCGAGCAGCTCCGTGCAGGCGACCACCTACGCCAGCGACCTCTGGTACTCGCAGACCACCGCGATGACCTTCGCCGGCGCGTTCCTCATCCCCGACGCCGACTCCACCCTCGACTTCGAGTGGGGCGCCACCTACTCCCCGCGCAACGTGCGCGGAGGCGGCGACTTCGGCGGCAACGCCCTCGTCGCGACCAAGGCCGCGAAGAACCCGGAGCTGGCCGCCTCCTTCCTCGCGTTCGTGACGGAGGAGGAGGCGATGCGCGACTTCTGCGCCGGCGCCTCGCTCCTCCCCACTCGCCGCGACCTCACGGAGTCGGGCATCGAGTTCGCCGTGCGCCCCGAGCTCGCCGAGGTGTTCCTCGGCCAGGCGGGTACCGTCCAGGCGTCCGACTCGGCGCAGGTCGCCTCGCCCGACATGGCCGCGATCATCACGGTGCTCAAGGAGCAGCTGGAGCAGACCTTCGTCGGCGGGCGCAGCACCGAGGACACCATCGCCGGCCTCACCTCCGGCATCGCGGCCGCGACGCAGTGAGCCGGTCGGTCCTCGCGCCGGAGGCGGTGACCGCCCGCCCCCGGCGCACCCGCGAGGCCGAGCCCGCCCCCGGAGGCTCCGGCGCGGCCAGCCCCCGCCACCGCGCCGCCCCACACACGGCTGCCAC
>NZ_PSTO01000037.1:0-30898 GCF_002930975.1 Rathayibacter sp. AY1A3
GCGATGCGCGTCGTCTTCGGCACCGCCGGGCCCATCGCCACGCCGTCGAGGTAGCCGCGGATCGAGTCGGCCGTGATGACCGTGGTGTATTGCGCCCACTGCGAGCGAGGCGCGGCGGGCACCGAGGTCACCGCCGAGGACGGCCCGACCTCGGTCGACCAGGGCTGGGTGGCGCTCGCTCCGTCGGTGAAGACGCTCTTCGCCGTGCCGCTCGGATTCGAGGGGTTCAGGAGCCAGTAGTTCGTCGGTACGTCGGGGTTCGCCGCGGTGCCGAAGAAGAGGGCGGAGTAGTTGCCGTTCGGCACCTCGCGCTTCACCCAGGTCGAGACGGTGAGGTCCTCGCCCTGGTCGGTGACGACCGCGGCGGGGAGGCTCGCGTGGGGGCCCGTGCCGGAGCCGCCGGGCAGGGTGAGGCCGTCGGCCCAGGTCACGGCGCCGACCGCGCGGCCGTCGTAGTCGCCGGCGGTGTCGACGAGATCGGTGCTCAGCGGGTAGTGGGCCGCGGGGGCGGGCAGGGTCGCGGCCGAGGCCGCCCCTCCGCTCGCGACGAGCCCGGAGGCGAGGAGCAGTCCGCAGACGGCTCCGGAGAGCAGGGCGGTACGACGGAAACGGCGCATGTCACATCCTTGTGAACGACGGAATTGTAAAATGTTACCGTGAACAATGACGTGAGTACAACGCGTGTACCAGTACTCCTCGGAGTGCTCCTTCACCCTCACGGGTGACCGTAAGCGACCGGCAGAGCTCCGGCAGACCTCCTCGAGGAGGAGCGCGAAGGTCGTGGCTTCCCGAAGCCGGCCTCGTAGCCATCTGCGACACTGAACCGATGTCCGCCTCCCGTCAGCTGCGCACCCTCCGGGGTCTCGCAGCGGCGGTGGTGGCCACCTTTACCGCTCTGTTCTCGCACGTCGTCGGCGGCGGGGACGCTCCCGGTCCTCTCGGTGTCCTCGCGCCGCTGGTGCTGTCCGTGCTGATCTGCACGGCAAGGACCTGCTTCGACGAGCCCCCGGCAGAGAGGCGGCGCCGGCGTCGAAGTGGAGTCACGAGGCTGCCGCCCCGCGTGCTGGCGTAGTGATGCCGCGTGATACGGGTGCACGGGTGCTGCCTCACCGGACGTCGTGGCGCCGCCCCGCAGCGCCACGTCGTCCGTCACCGCATGATCGACTGCTCAGGCGTCGAGGTCCTGAAGCCACTGCTCCACCGTGCGCGGCGAGAGGTCCAGCAGAGTCTGCGCGCTGCGCGCCTCCTCGATCAGTTCGTCCGGCTGGGTGGCGCGCCAGCGGTACGAGTCGATCACGGGGGTCATCCCCTGCTCACCGAACAGGGGGATCGTCATGGCGCCGAACTCATCGGGGGTCTGCGCGTGGAAGACCACGTCCTTCCCGAAGTAGCGGCTGAAGCCGGTGGCGAGATCCTCGCCGAGGAGTCCGGGCAGGGCGCCGACGGCGACGACGCCGGTGACGTCGCTCCGCTCGAACAGGCGCGCTGCGGCGTCGGCGACGTCGAGGTGCGAGCTCCAGGACACGCGGAAGTCCTCCCGGATCGGGTACGGGAGGACGGCCTGCTCGCGGACGGAGGCGATCACCGGCGGGAGGAGGAGGTTCTCCAGGTAGAGGCGGGGCGCGAGGACCGCGGTTGGGACGCCCGTCGCGGCGAGCCCGCGCGCGAGGACCCCGTGTGGGCTGTCGTCCGTGTCCCCGAGCGGGTAGCCGCTGGTCGAGAAGACCACGCGCGCGGGGCGGGCCCGGTCGACGGCCGCGGCGATCGTCCGAGCGTGCTCGAGCTGCTGCGTCGGGGACCCCAGTGCCAAGTGGACGAAGACGCCCTCGGCGCCGCTGTACGCCGCGACGAGGCTGTCGATGTCGGAGGCGTCGACCGCGACAGCCGGCCCGGAGGTGTAGGCACCGGGGGTGCGGACGGCTGCGGTGACGATTTTGCCGGAGCGGAGGAGGGCGGCGGCGACGGGAGCGCCCTGCGCACCGGTCGCTCCGTGAACGATGTAGGTCATGAGAGCATTACTGCAGACGTTGCACCGGTTACGTCAACTGCAGTAATGGTGAGAGGGCCGATTCGATGTCATTCTCCGCTGATCAGTGGCCCGAGTGCGGGATAGCGCGCTTCCTGACCCTCCTGGACGGCCCCTGGGCGACGCTCGTCATCCGCGAGCTTCTGAACGGACCGATGCGGTTCGGCGACCTGATGAAGGCGCTGCCGGGAGTGAGCGCGCACACCCTGACTAACCGGCTGCGGCGCTTCGAGACGTACGGGCTGGTCACGCGCACCGCCTACCCGGAGATCCCTCCGCGGGTCGAGTACGAGCTGACTCCGGTCGGTCACGGTTTGCGGCCCGTGCTCGACGCGATGAACGACTGGGCCGGAACCGTGCCCCGCATCGACAGCGACGATGCGGTACCCGTGCCGGCATCGTGCTCCGGCACCAGTCTCTCCCCGACGACCGAGTGAGTCAGCATCCTTCCCGGACGTGATCCGGCACTGTTGATGCTCGGCACCAGCGCGAGGCCTTGGCGGAAGACGCGAGACCGGTGCCGGTCGAAGATCGCGCGCGGAGGCTCATCATTCTCGGCGACGTGCAGGAGGACGAATGGGGAGCGTCCCTGCGGGTCGGAAAGGCCCTACCTGTTACATCCTGTAGGGGTATCGCTTCGCCGCTGTAGGAGCATCTCCGTGTACAGCGGCGGTTGAAGGTCGGGTGGGAACGCGCCCTCGACCGGCGGCTCGTAGGGCAGCGCCTCCCCGATCCGGTTCTCGTCCGTGGAGTCTGCGAACGGCCCGTCCGGTGAGAGCAGGACGCTCATGTGCGGGTCGCAGTGATTGATCCACCACGCGCTCATCCCTGCTTTCGGGTCGGCACGTGCGGCCTCCCACGCCCGCCACAGAGCCTCGATGCGCTGCTGCGCTTCCTTCGATTCCCACCAGGCCGCCTTCCACCGCGAACCGCCGCCGGAGCCCTGCGCCATGACTCGGCGCCGGTAGGTGCCGATGAGCTGCTTGCGCACGAACTCATCCGCGGATCCGAAGTGCGTCGTCGGCTCCTCCCCCGCCTCGACGTCGGCGCTCATTGCCGCGGTGGCGGGCTCGTCGGCGCCGAACGGGTCGTCGTCGTAGCCGCTCATGCGGGAGTCACCGGCGCGAGATCGTGTCCCGGTCCCGGTCCCGGCCCCGGCTCCGGCTCCGGCTCCGGCGTCGGTGTCGGCGCTGCGCCCGGTCGGTGGTTTGCGATGGAGGCGTTGATCGCAGCCACGAGCGGCTTGGGGCCGTCGAACCACGGCACCGTGCGCAGGATCGCGGCACGCGAGCCGGAGGACATCAGGATCGCCCGCCCGATCTTGCGGCCCTTCTTCGGCGTGGGGAGGTTCGCGAGCTCTGCGACGTCGAGGATCAGTTCGCGCTTCAACGCGCTGGTGGTGGAGCGCACGCCCTTGTTCATGCTCGCGGAGGTCGTCTCGCGGTCGTAGGTGCCGATCAGCTCCGACACCATCCGCAGGAAGTTCGTCTCGGAGATTCCGCCCGCGTAGATCTTCGCGTTCGCGGCCGACCACAGCTTGTCCATGCCCTCCCGTCCGAACACGCTGACGCCCTGCGACCAGGACTGGAACACCGACATGATCGGGATCCCGCGGGAGCCGTAGTGGCTGTAGAGGTCGGGGAGGTCCCGCCAGCGGCAGACGTTCGCCGCCTCATCAAGTACGCCGAGCATCGGGGTTTGCATCCGGCCGCCGGGCGAGACGGCCGCCAGTTCCTCCGCGGCCTCGACGGTCGCGGCGGTGAGTGCGAGGACGAGGGGGCCGGCGCTGCCGGCGCCCTCCTTGGACAGGCTGTAGAGCGTCCCGGTGGAGCGCACGAATGCGGCCGGATCGAATTCCGGTCGGGGGTCGTTCTCGCCGGTGCGGTTCACCCATTGGCGGGTGCCGGAGTCTTTCAGGCAGGAGGCCATGCGCCGGGCAGTGGAGTACACCGATCCGCGCTCTCGGTGCTCCAACCGTGTCGCGCCCTGCAAGCTCTTGGCCATCAGCGGGAAATCGCTCGAGGCCAGGATGTCGCCGGCCGTCTCATCGCCCGGTTTCGTCGTCCACTCGTAGACGTCCGTGATCGGGCGGCCATCGAGGGCTGCCGCGAGCAGGAAGCCTGCCAGCAGCTCGCGGCCGGAGGGCTCGAAGTGCGCATCCGAGCGCGCTCCGACCTCGCTGGATCCGGACGCGAAGTGCTGCGCGAGCTTCGCGGCCTTGGCGTCGTCGGTGACGTAGGAGAGGGGGTTCCACCACCACGACGGCGGCTCGACCGCGACGCGCTGCGGGTCGAACACCCACACCTGCCCCCGTGCTGCGCGGAGGTCACGGGTCGCGTCGAGCACGTCGCGCTTGTTCGAGGTCGTCACCACGGACCCGGGAGCGTTGACGATCGCGGGGATGACGAACGAGGTCGACTTGCCTACGCGGGGGCCGGCGAGCAGCAGCACCATGTCCTCGAACGAGGCGTAGAGAGGTCGACCGTCGCTGAGGAGGTCACCCAGAGGGACACCGAACGAGTCGGTCACGCCCAGTCGGGCCGACTTCTCCTTCGCCTCCTTGCCTCGCATGTGGCTCATCTCCGCGGAGGTCGCGGTGTGGCGGGCGGTCCAGTCGATCGGGGTCCGGTTCTTCTTCCCGCCGTTCTTCGCGATCAGGAACAGGGTGCCGAAGAACACGACCACGGCGCCGATCCCGGCGACGATGAGCGTCGCGGTGCCCGGCCAGACGAGTCGGCCGCGGAACACGTCGACCACGACGGAGAAGAAGTTCGACGGGTCGGTGTCCATGTCGGGATTCACGCCGTCGACCTGGGATCCGACGCGGACCGCGATGTAGATGGTCAGAGCGATGATCAGGACGCCGCCGGCAGCGAACGCGACCCCGAAGCCGTTACTGGCCTTCCCGGGCTCTTTCCGGCGGTTGTTCGTGAGGCTCATGGTGCGGCTCCTTCGGTCGGTGCTGGGCTGGTGAGAGTGGTCTGGGCGGGGATCGCGTGCTGCACCGTCGCGGTGAATGCGAGGGTGGCGGCCGTGGCCACGAGGACCGCGACGGCCAGGAGCCCGGCGACAGCGCCGATCTGGCCGAGCGGACCCCGTAGCAGCGCGTCGCCGGTGCGGGCGGCGATCACGACGTCGCCCGCTGGAGCAGCGGAGCGGATGCCGGCAGGAACCGGCGCGGCTCGCATCGCTCGTAGATCGGCCCGTCGTAGTGGGCCGTCGTGTCGTCGCTGGCCGCCTGTCGGCTGGTGCCCCAGGTGAGGAGGGCCTGGCCGTTGTCGGCGTACTCGACGGGCAGGTCCGTGATGTGGTCGGTGTGCGGGAGCGTCGTCGTCATCGAGCAGCCCCAGAGGTAGCCGTCGTAGACGACCGTCGACGTGCAGCTCATACGATCACCCGGTCCCACTGGTCCCAGGCGACGAAGCCCGCCATGAGGGCGATCCCGGTCCAGCAGCCCGTGAGTAGAAACCGATCGCGCTCCGCCGCCCCCTGACGGCGGGCGGCGATCACGCTGACGATCGCGGCGCCGGCCGCGCCGGCCGCGACGCAGCTCGCGCCGAGGGCGACGAGGACGCTCACGGCAGAATCTCCACCATGACCGGATCGGTCGCCAGGGGCTCGTTCGCGCGTCCGGCGCGGCTCGTGGTGTGCCAGAGCTTGTTGGTGTCGTTGACGTCCTTCTCCGCTCCGGTCAGGTGGACGCGGACGGGGATGCCGGGACGGCCACCGACCTTGATTAGGAACAGGCCACGGCCGGGCGGGTCCGCTTCCTTCCCGGAGACGCCATCCCAGGCGGGCGGGTCCTGCCAGCTCGTGAGCATCTCCTGCTCCTTCGAGGACAGCGGCACAGCGGAGGTGAGCAGGGGCATCTCCGCGCCGGGGAGGCCGCCGCAGATGACCATGCCGGAGCGCTCCACGAAGCCGCGGGCCTTCATCCGGTCCTCTTCGCTGGACAGTGCGAGGAGGTCGGACATGGTGTGGCTGATCATCGCGAGGCCCACGCCGCGGGCGCGGTTCAGGCGGGTGAGCGCGTCGACGCGATCGACCATGCCCTTGCCCGCGCGCAGCGCCCGCCACAGCTCGTCCAGGATCACGAAGTAGTGCCGGCGGGGCTCGATCCCCGCGTCGGCCAGCGCGGCGGCGACGTTGACCGTCCCGAACCCGGCGGACCAGCACGCGAGGAGGATCGCCGCCTGGAGGTCGCCTTCGGAGTCATCGATCGAGGACACGTCGTAGACCACGGGGCGGTCCCGCCGCATCGGGGTGGTGGTCTGGCGGGAGAAGATCTCGCCAAGTCGGCCACCGGAGGTGAGGCCGATGAGGGACGCTTCGAGGTTCTCGGTGATTTCCTTGTACCGCTTGAGGTCGTTGCGGTCGAGGGCGACCTGTCGAATTTCGTCCGGCGCGGCCTGGATGACGGCGAGCAGGTCCGCGAGGACGGGGATGCCCTCGTGGTGCTCGTCCAGGTACTTGAGCGCCCGGTCGATGATCGTCTCCTCCCGGTCCGTGGGCGGCTGGGAGCGGAGGATCGTCAGGAGCGCGGCGATCATCGTGTGCCGGCGGCCGTGAGCGTCCGCGAGGACCTGAGCGGCGAGGCGCTGCGCCTTCACCGCACGCAGGTGCAGTTCCTTGGAGTCGCCGCCGCTGGCGTCGAGCTCCGCGGCTTGCTCGAGCGCCTGGTCGGCGTCGTCGCGGAGGCGCTTCGCCGCGCTGGTCGCCTCGCCGGGGTCGAGGATGTTGAGGTAGCCGCGGTCGCGGCCGAGGGTGATGACCTGTCCCTCCATCGCGCGGATCAGGTCCACGTAGTCGGGCTTCAAGTCACCGAGGACCAGCGGGATGGTGCCGTATCCGGCGAGCCCGGTCGCCATGCGACGGGTCAGCGAGGACTTCCCGAGACCCGGCTTGCCGAGGACGAACATCGACGGGTTGGAGATGAGCTGCGCCCGCTGGAACCAGCTGATCGGGTCGCACAACACGGAGGCCCCGGTGGTGAGGTTCTTCCCCAACGGCACGCCAATCATGGGCGTGCCCGTTCCGACCGAGAACGGGTACAGCCCGCACACCTGAACGGTCGTCGCGCGGAACTCATCGGCAGGCTGGATCGAGACGGCCTGGCCGCCGCCGCGGCCCAGCCATCCCGTCGACGTCGGCCGCATCGGTCGCTTCGGCGCCGACTCTTTCTCAATGTTCTGTCTGCCGCCCTGGTGCGGGATCGCTCGCTTCTTCCGCGACCGCTTGGAGGGCTTCTCGCGGGCGAGAGGAGAGCTGGCGGCGCGAGCTGCGGCGGCCTCCTCCTCAGCCTTCCGCGTGCGGCGTGAACGGGCGCGAGCGTCCGTCGACGTCGCCGCGGCCTGCGCCGTCGTCGGGGCTCCGACCGCGCCCGTGGGCGTGGCGGAGTCGAGCGCGTCGACGTCGCCGGCTTCCTCCCTCTGGTCGACGTCGACGGCGCCGGTCGGCAGCTCGTCGCCGTCGACGGCAGCGATCGCGTCGACGGGCTCGGTGTCGCGGTGGCGGGAGAAGAACTTGGTGGTGCTGCTCACTGGGGGCCTCCAAGAAGGGTCGGAACGACGACAAAGACGGGTGAGGGCTGAGGGTTAACCCGGGACGGCACCGGACGTGTGTCCAGTGCCGTCCTGGTGGTGGCGGGGTGTGTCACAGGATTTCCCGCATCTCGTTGGGGATGCGCAGGTGCCGGGGCAGGACCAGCCCCAGCGGGAGGGCGGCGGCGAAGGCGGAGTCCTGCGAGCCGAACGCCGGCCGCATCCGCAGTCGGGCGGCCGAGGTGAGGGAGTCGATCGCGGCGCGCGCTTCGGGCTCCTGGCCACGCTGCAGCGTGGTCGCGGTGACGATCAGGCCGAAGTTCATCAGCCCTGCGCCGGAGGCTTCCTCCGCGGCCGTGGCCTGCGCCGAGCGGGTCGAGAGCGTCGAGCGCGCCGTGGGCTTGGTGGACGCGGAAGAGTTGAACTGGGCCGCGTTCAGGTCCGCCTCCACCAGCGCCGCCGCTCGAGCGGGATCGATAGGCCGGTAGAGCAGTGTCACGCGCTTGCGGGCGATGTCACGGTGCGGTGCCAGCAAGCGAGCGAGGATGTTCGACTGGACCACGCCGCGCGGGGGCGCGGTCATCGTCCACGACGTCGACACCGCACCGTCGTGACGGTAGGAGTCCCAGTGCGCTTCGGCGCCCGCGGGGCCGACGTCGGTCCAGGACAGGTCCGCCGTCTCACCCTCTGCGCGCGCCTGATCGATCAGGAGCGCCGCGTCGGGGTCGTACGCGGTGCGGATGACCTCGCACAGCTCCTGCGCACTCAGGGGCCGCGCTGCGCCCGCACCCGTCGCCGCGAGAGACGACGTCAGGCCGGGGATGCGGGCGGAGAGGTCCGCGGCGACCTCCTTCGCATTGCGGCGCTTTCCATTGATGCGGGCCGTCGCCGTGAACGTGAGCGCGATGTAGGCGTGGATCGTGGCCGATCCGACCGGGTAGGTCTCTACGACCTCTTGGAGCATTGCTCGCGCGAACAGCGGCGCGTCCGGGTCCATCGACCCCTCGACCTCACCGCGCAGGCGTGTACCCGTGTCGGGGGCCGTCTCGACCGTCACGGAGGCGGCCTCGATGCCGGGCTCGTCTCCGAGGTTGGCGAGCCAGATGCCGTACTCCGCGACCTGGTTGTTGATCTGCTCCTGATCCACCAGCGCGGCGCCATCCGGCTCCGTCGCCAGCACCACGGTGAAGTGCTTTGTCATCGGGGTGCTGATCAGAGCAAACCGGCGGCCGTGGGAGTCCTCGTGCTCGGTGAGCTGCGAGGGCGCGGCCAGGCCCGGCAGCTGGAACGTCCCCCACTTCGCGCGCCCGATCGGACCGGAGCGGTAGACGTTCGCTCCCTTGCTCTTGGTACGCCACCAGTTCACGCGGACCACCATCCTTCCGAGGGCGCTCTGCCCGTGCTTGTCCTTGACCGAGACGGTCAGGAGGATGCCGCCGAAGATGGCGGCGACGATGAGTGCGGGACCTAGGCCGGAGAACATGGACGCGATGATCGAGGCGACGATGCCCACGAACATCACGAGGGTGGCGAGCTGCCCGAGCCCGCCGAGGCCGGCGGTCTGAGGCTTTCGCCAGTTGCCGTAGGTGCGAGCCTTGATCGGCTCGGTTGCTGTGCTGGACATGGGTTAGCTCCCGCTCTCGTTGCTGCCGGTCGCTTCTTCGGTGCCGGCCTTCACGGCCTGAGCGGCATGCTTCGCGCCCTCCGCGGCCTTCGTCGCGACGGCGATACCGGCGCCGATTGGGCCAGCCGTGGCCGCGGCGCCGCTCGCGGCTGCCCCGGCCCCGGCACCGCTCGACGCGGCAGCTCCCGCACCGCTCGTCGCCGCGCTTCCGGCACCAGCACCGGCGCCGCTACCGGCCGTCGCCGCCGACCCGGACGGGTCAGCGGCCGACGTCGACGCCGGAGAGCCCGGCGTCGACGTGCTGCCGGACGGTCCGTCCGTAGACGAGCTATTGCCGCCTCCCCCGCCGCCATTCCCGCCACCACCGCCTCCGTTGTTGCTCGCGCGGATCGCGCCCGTCGCGACGTCACCCGCGGCCGAGAGAGCCGCGGCGCCCAGCAGCAGGCCCGCCGCGCCGCCACCGCCGACCGAGGAGACGGCCGGGACGAGGAAGCGCATCAGCGCGGGCAGGGCCACGAGCGCGATGAGCATCAGAGCGAGGCCGGTGACGATCTGGAAGAGCCCGGTGCCGTCCGACTTGAACAGGTCGGTGCCGGTCATCCGGAAGGCGATCGCGTAGACGATCGCCGCGGCGGGCTTGTAGAGGATGAAGGCGAGGGTCCAGGCCATCGCCTTCTTGAACCACTGCCGACCGATTTCGGTGTTCGTGAACGAGGCGGCGAGCGGGAAGATCCCGGCGAGGACGACGAGCATCGCGCCGCGGAACACCATCAGCGCGATCTGCACGTAGGTCATAAACACGGCGAGCATGCCCAGCAGGAAGAGGCCGATCAGACCGATTCCGGAGGTCGCTGTGAGTGCGATCATCCCGAAGACGTTGGTGCCGAAGCAGTTGCTCTCACCCTGCTGGGACACGTCGCAGTTGGTCGAGTTGTTCAGCATCCAGATCGAGAACTCATCGCCCGCCTGGGTCGCCAGGCGGATGACGACCAGCCCTGCGCCGGCCACCGCGATCAGAGTCAGCACGGAGCCGGCGAGCTCGCGCAACGGCATCGCGCGCTGCGTCCACACCATCCGCGCGGCGGCGACGAGGATCGCGAGGATCGCGAGTCCACCGGTGTACCACTGCAACTGCCCCTGCACCCAGCCGACGACGCTCGAGGACTCGTTCAGGTGCATCGCCAGCGGAAGGAACCCAGTCACGAGCGCCGACGCGGACGAGAGCAGCAGCACGGCGACGAGAATCACGCCGATGCGGCCCATGTGAGCTTCGCCGTCGCCGTGCCGGCGACGGCTCGCCATCATCACGCCCGCGACGATCAGGGACATGACGGCCAGGCCCGCGGAGACCCACGTCACGTAGCCGAGAATCGTCTCGAACGCCTCCGGTAGCGGCGGTGTGCCGCCACCGTTGACGCCGCCGCCCTGGTCCACGACTGTGACCGGGGAGGGCACGTTCATCCAGACGGTACCGAGAGAGGCGATCGCCTTGCCATAGCCCTCCAAGATGTTGTTGACGAACTGCTGCAAGGCATCGTTCGATGCCTTCGAGACGACGTTGCCGACCGCGACGCCGGTCCAGCAGGGGACGTCGATGGGGAGGCATGCCTCTCCGCCGCCGGTTGTGGTGATTGCGATCACTGGACACCCGCCCAGACGATGTAGCCGCCGAGGTTCTGCAGCGTGGTGGGGCGGAAGGGCGGCTGTCCTTCGTCGGTGACGACGAGTTTCCAGTCGCCGTCGATCCACTTCACCGCGGACGGGAAGCTGATCAGCGAGCCTGTGTTCAGCTCGAATGCGGTGTCGATCGTCGCGTTCTCTCCGTCGTACGACAGCACCTTGAAGCCCGCAATCTGCACGCTGGTGCCGGTGTTGCTCTGCTGTGTGTCGGCGGCGATAGCGGCATCGCGGCCGGGTCCCGGTGCCGTGAGCTGCTCCACTGCGAGCGGTGCGAGTCGAGCATCCGAACCCATGGCCCACAGGTTCGAGACAGCGAAGAGAGCACCTTCGGCGGTGTGCGCGTAGCAGGTGCGTACCCCGTCACTGTCGGTCTCCCCAGGGCCGGCCTCAGCGGAGCTAGGAGCGGCCATGGTGCCGACGATGGTCCACTCCGTCGTCGGCGGTGCGGTGAGGATGCCGGTCTCCTCGTAACCGGAGAGTCCGCACACGCTTTCGGCGTCCGCCGAGACGGTGGAGGTCGGGGTGGGAGTGCCGGGGGCGGCGGTCTTGGTGCCGCCTCCCCCGGTCCCGAGGGACGTCACGCCGAGCACGATGGCAGAGAGGGCGAGTGCTCCGACGATGGCGGCTCCGACGATGAAGCCCTTCTTGGTGAACGGGTTACGCGGTTCGGAGTCGTTCATGACGTCCCTTGCCTTTCTGTTGGTGGTGTCGGTTTCCCGGGGACGCTATGCGCCCATCAGGAACCCGACGATCGTGAACGCGGCGGAGATGACGATCACACCCACGAGGAGGCGTCCGAGCCAGCCGCCGATCTCTCCGCCTTCGCCGCGGCGGGCGGAGACGGTCATGGTGACGCCGAGGATGATGAGGCCGACGACGGCGACGCCGAGGCCGACCCACTTGGCCCAGCCCATGACGGTCGTGAAGGCCTCGAATCCGGGGGGCATGCCACCGGGGCCCGGGTCCGGGACGACCGCGCCGAGCGCGCCCGCGGTGGTGAGGATGTCGGCCGCTGCCGAGATGAGGACAGACATGGTGTGTGCTCCGTTTCGTTGTGGGTGGTGCGGGGTGATCGGCGTCGCGGTCGCGGCGTCGAAAGGGTCCGGTTATCCGGTGGTAAGGGGGCCGTCGGCGTAGGCGACGTCGAAGTGCAGGTGGTTCGGGGTGTCACCGAACTGGGTGATGTGCTGATAGGTGGTCGAGCGGCATTGGATCTGGCCGGCGCGAGAGCCCTGGGGCACCTGGGGGTCCAGGACCGTCAGCAGTTGCAGGGCGTTCGCGTCGCAGCCGGTGGTGGCGGTGTTGTTGAAGGAGAAGAAGTCGACGGCGTTGCCGCCGCCGTTCATCCAGTGCGACGAGCCCGTCCCCGCTCCGAGCAGGGAGCCGGTGCACTGGCGGTTGAGGTCCGAGACGCCGACGTGCTCGAACGTGTTCAGGGCGATCGTGATGATCTGAAGAATGCGGACGTCGATCCCGCAGTTCTCCTTGGCGGTCCCGGCGGCCATGTCGCGGATCTGCTGCGCGTAGCGGTCCTCGAGCAGCCGCAGCCGGCTTTCCTCCATCGCCGTCACGAGGCCGACCGCGAGTGCCTGCGCGTCGCCGGACACGGGGACGCATCCGCCGACCGGCGCGGCCGTCGACATCGCGGTGCTCGTCGGCGTCGACGGGACGCTCACCGGCGCAGTGGTGGCCGTGGGTGCGGTCGTGCTGCTGCCGAGGCTGTTCAGGTAGGTCATGATCGCCACGGCGTCGGCGCGGTACTTCGTGTAGTGGTTCGGGTCCGCGTTGCGCTGAACCTTGTTGATCGCGATCGAGGGCTCCATCGCCTGCCACCCCTCGACGGCCACGAGGCGGTCGTAGAAGAAGCCCGCCGAGGTCGTCGGGTCCATGCGCTGCTCGACGGTGCCCCAGCTCGACTGCTGCTGGAACAGTCCGATCGAGTCAGCGACCGAACCGTCTGGGTTGATCGCACCGTCGCCGTAGTTGATGTTCACCAAGGAGGACTCCCCGATCGCCGTCTGCACGCCGAGGGTCTGCCCATCGGCGCCGAGGCCCTTCGCAGCGCCCGCGTTGACGATGAGTGCTGCGTTCACGAGCTGGTCGTGACCGTAGGCCCCGACCTTCGCGTCCGCGGGGATCGCGGAGACGTTCACCGGTCCGCCGCCCGGCAGGCATGCTGCGGCCGCGTCCTCAGCGGCACCGAAGAACAGCAGCCACAGCAGCAGTGCGATCGCAAGGAGCGGTGCCAGGACCGCCGCGAGAACCCCCATTCCCCCCTTCGCCACCGGGCTACTCCGACGCCAGGGGGGTGATCTGCTCGACAGCCCACGGACCGGTCTCGACGGTGCGGTGGACGTAGACGGAATAGTCGCCGGCGTCAGTGGGGACGAGGATGCGCATCGTGTAGGCGCCGTCCCCGTCACGAACCGTCGCGGCACCGGTGAGGGTCGTGCAGGGCACGTTCGCGGGGTCGACCGTTTCGTAGGCCACCGCGGCCTGCTGCGAGAGGAACGGGTAGAGCTCAGCGATCCACGTGTCATAGTTCAGCGACGGTCGGCAGAAGGCCGTCACCGTCGACGTCGCAACCGCGATGGTGTCTCCCTCGACGCCCGGAGCCTGAGTCGGCTCTACATCGACGGGGATGTCCGCAGGCGAGGTCGGGGGGCTGGTAGGAAAGGCCGGCTCGGTGTTCGGGTCTGCCGGGGTTGCTGTCGCGGCAGACGGCGTTTCGGGCGTGGCGGTGGTCATCGGCGCAGCACAGCCGACCAGGAGCAGTGCGCTCGATGCGACTACTGATGCTGACAACTTGCGACCGCGCACGACGTTCCTTCGCTCGACTTCCGTTGCGTCCAGTGTATCGTTTACCGAACCAATAACGCACCGTTATCGAGTAAGGAAGTGTGCATAATGGAGCTACCGACGTTTGGTCAGCAATCAGCGAATGTGCAGCGCTGATCGAGTTGCCGGTGTCGCGGCGACGCTGGAGGCCTCCACCAAGGAAAATGGAGCGCATGTCTCCAAGAGTCGAGTGGCCAACCCCGGATCCGAGGCCCGTGGACGTCGAGATTGCAATCCTGGTCAACGGGAATCGTTCGCGCGCCGAAGTGCTGCGCTACCTGGACACCGTGACCGGCGCTACCCGCGGGATCATCGCTCGAGAGACGGGTATCCCCTACGGATCGCTCGGACGTGTCTTGAAGGAGCTAGAGGACTACGGGGTCATCACCGTTGAGTACGGCCGTGATGCCGAGGCTGGCGACAACGCAGCTCGACAGCAGAACGGGCTCTACTCGCGTAATCACTACCGAGGGTGGGAGCTAGACCTGGCCTGGCACAACTACACCAACCCGTCACGACCGCGGACGCTGGAACAGCAACTCGAACTCGCTCTGCGCGACGCTGCCGACAATCCCACGCTGCGCCACCTTGCAGAAGAACGCCTCCGCGAACTACGCGGCGCGTCCTCCGCCAGCTCTACGAGCTGAGGCGATCGCGCACGACGCTCTCGAACAGCCGCCTGTGGACATTCCACTCCATCAGGTGAGGGACGGGCGGGAACTCGTGGACCGTTACCGTCGACGGGTTCAGCCGCTCCATTTGGCGACTCTCGGCAAGGTCGTTATCTCGATCGCCGGCCGAGTGCAGCACGAGGGTCGAGACATCGACCGACCGGTCCCCTCGAAGCCAGTTCAACCGCGCGAACGACGTCGGCTCGGCCATCCGCGCGAGCCTGCTCAACCATCGCGATTCCAACGAACGGAACAGGGGCGCCCCGATCCAGGCAGGCAGTCGAGCCGCTGCTATTCCGCGTTCGATCGAAGCCTTCCACTGCACGGCCGGCCCGATGAGCACGAGCTGCGTGATCCGGTCCCGGTACTGCGAGGATTCCGCAAGAAGCAGCGCAATCGTTCCCCCCATCGACCAGCCGAACAGCACGAGCTCCTCAGCTCCGCTCGCGATCGCGAAGGCGATGGCGCGGTCGACGTCGCGCGCCTCCCGGAGTCCGAGAGTCGCCCCCTCCGGCTCGGCACCAGGTGCGGCATCCCCCTCGACATCGCCGTAGAACGAGGGCACGAGTGACGTCATCCCCAGTTCAACGGCGATCGGTACCGATCGAAGGGCCGAGGCTCGCGAAGACTTGATTCCGTGGAGGTGGAGCGCCCAGCGGCGACCGTCGCCGGCTGCGAACAGCCATGCCGGTCGGTCACCGTCCTCAGCAGGGACGTCGACGTCTTCGTAGGCGAACCCGAGCGATGAGGCGTGTGCGAAAGCGTGGCCCGTCCAGCGCCCCTCAGTCGCTTCGGCTACGTCCCCGCGCGCGTCCTCGATGCGGCGTTCCACGGAGTCGGAGTCGTCGTGGATGACGGCCCCTACTTGGAGGTGTCCCCGGCCATTGTTCACCCATACGCCGTACTCCCCCGGCGCCCGCGTCCCGTCCGTCGACGGCAGGCGGATTGTCCGCTGCGCCATGTCGATTGTGACAGGCAACACCTTCGGGCGTCCGCGCAGAACGGCTCTGCGCATCAGGGCGACATCAGCCGCGAGAGCACCCATGCCGAGAGCGGCGGTTGTCGCCGCGCCTACTCCCCAGGCGACCGTGGAAAGTCCCGTCACTGCACAACCTCAGCCATCGCTCGAAGTTCGTCCTCGAGGCCAAGGTGACGCAAGATGCCCGAATTCGTTCGTTCCAGCAGGTGCCGCTCGCTCGACGTGAGCAGCGCGTCCTCCGCGTTCGTGGCGTCGTAGAGGACGGTGGATTCCGAGTTTGCACGAGCGCGCGGCTCCGGCAGGAACAGGGCTCTGCACGCCCCCAAGAGCGTCAGAGGCGTATCCGTCACCTTCCGCCGGATCAACGCCAGGCGAAGTGCTCGCACACGCCATACCGGCTGCAGCAGCTTCCGTTGGCGCTGCACGAACACCTTTGCGAACGCGACGATCAGAAGAAGAATCCCGGGGCCGAAAATCAGGTAGAACAGGCCGCGCAGCGCCTCGCTCTGCGATTCCTGCCCCCACTCGAAGTGAGCCACGGTCAAGTAAACGACGTGAGTGGCGCAGGCGAGAGCGACGAGAGCGAAGCCGGCGAAGAAGACGATCGATGTGCCCCGCAGCTTCCGCGCTCGAATGAGCGCTGATCGTCCCGTGAGGACTCCGATCGTGACGATGTAGAGCATGAGGTAGGCGTAGCAAGCGGGGTCAGTGATGTAGTCCCGTACGAACGTCTCGGACGTACCTCCGCGGTGCTGAATGAGGGCAAACAGGACTGTCTGCCCTCCCAGAACAGCGCTGAGCGCGAACCAGCGCGGCTTCTCGGGGCCGGGCAGCCCCGCCCCCAGTCGTGTCGCGCGGTAGAAGAACCAGAAGGCGATGGTCGCGCATAGGGCCTGCGCGAGGTTCCAGAAATTCGACCCGCCAAGGGCGGCATCAACCCATTGCAGCGGGATGACCACGCCGAGCGTCAGGATCGCGATCAGGCCGAAGAGAGACGCGATCCACGCTGGTCGTCGGGCTGGGTCCTTGGTCGAGCCGACAGCGCGGCCGAAGAAGAGCGCGACGCAAAGCGCGAGAGAGACGATGATCGCCAGCCTCACCCACACGAGCGCTTCGCCCGGGATTGATCCCATCATCCGAAGACGCTCTCCTCTGCTTGCAGATCGGTGCCGAGCAGCCAGGTCATGAGACGGTACGCGAACTCCTCCGCGACGATTTCCGAGCGGCTGCGCGTCAGTCCACGCCCCTGCGCCTTGATCACCGCCTCGCCCAAGGTGCCACCGTCCGTCAGATCAATATCAGCGCCGCGGAGCACGTCACAGTCCTCGTGGTGGAAGCATGCATGGCCGAGTTCATGGCAGATGCAGTGCAGCTGATATGACAGCGGGTCGGTCAACCGGAACGAGACGTAGCCCCGGCTGGGAGTGTCGCGAAACAGTCCGGTGAGCTGCCGGAGACGATCGTCCGAAACCGCTTGCAAGACGATGGGTTTGCGGTAGACCGCGGCCACCCTGTCGACAATTCCTTTGAGCGACATGCCTGGTTCGAGGCCAAGCCGGTCGATCATGGCCGAGACGGTCGCGGAGGGGTCGAAGGATTCTTCCGTCTCAGCTTCTGCCGGCCACACGCTCACTGGTGACCCCCATCTGGCCCACTGTCGCGGACCAACTTGGCAATTGCCCGGATCTCATCCGGGCTGAGGCTCGACAGGTTGCGGGCCGCGATGCGCAAGGTTCCGGTCGATCGCATGGCGTGGGCCAGCTCTTCCTCAGCCTCCACCCGAGCAACGAACTCTTGGTCCCCTGTCGTCAGATAGTCACGCGGCACCCCAAGCGCGGAGCTGATAGCTCCCAGAAGCTCATCCCTCGGGAAGGAAGCGATCGCGCCGTCGAGGAGGTCATGCCACTCGTTCTGAGACAGGGCGACGCCGATACGGCCGGCGGCGAGAGACACCGCACGGTACCCACCGTCGTCCTGTAGGCGTGCGAGAGCGCCCATCCGACGACCGAGCTCCCGTACGTCCTGGTTCACCGCAGCCCCGGGGGCAGGCGCGACGTCCGCCGCGGTCAGCGTTCCGTTCTTCGCGGCACGCAGCGTCTCGACGGCATCGATTTCGAGAAATCGGCACAGGAGGTCGAGCTGTTCGACGTCCATGCGTCGCTTCGCGTGGAGCATCCGAGAGAGCTGTCCCTCGGACACGTCAACCGCTCGTGCCGCTTCGGCCAGGGATACCGCGCGGTCGACCATGCGGGCTCGGAGCACCCGGCCCAGGGATCGTGTGAGTGCTCCGGGGAGAGCTTGGGGGGCTAGTGGCATGTGTTGTGTCCTTCGGGTCGAACAGTCGCTTGCCGTCTGTTACGGTCTTGCCAAACGCAAAAGCATTGTCAGGATACCGGTTTTCGGGAGCTTGCTGTGAACGACCTCAACCAGACGTCGAGGAGACCATCTGTGGCTGACCTTTCATGCCTCGAACTACAGCTAGCTCTGAACACCGTCGAGGGTGTCGAGCTGATGCGCGCGCTCGACAGCGGCCCGCTCACCCTCAGTGACCTTGGTCGACACACTGGCGTCGACGTTCTTCCCCTTGCGCGCATCACCCGCACGCTGATGGGCTACGGCGTACTCGTGCGCCGGCAGAACGGCGAGTACGCCCGCACGGACATCTCTGCTCGCGAGGCGGTTGCGCATTAGGACCTGCCGCCGCCCGGGTCCGCGTAGCAGCGGCCGCGTGACGACGAGGCGCCGGCGACTGGTGGATCGATTAACGATCAATCTGCGCGTGTCGCGTCGTCTTAAGCGCAGTAGTAGCAATAGCGTGTCCGCATGGCTGCACCGCGACGCAAGCGAGGGACGATGGTCCGACCTATCTCTCTGGGCTGGACCGTCGAGCAAGACGCGCGTGATCGCGTCGACAGCATCGCGCAGCGCGCGAACGTGTCGTCGGCCGTCTTCTTCGAGCGCATGGTCGCCCACGTAGAGACGGAACTCACCGACCAGGGCATTCCGTCGTGGTGGCCTGTTGACCCGACTCTGACGAGCGAGGAGCTGCTCATCAACCCCACTTAACGCATTAGGCCCGCCGCTCACGCGACGGGCCTAGAAGCTCTCGCTTCACACCACTGCTTACCAGGGCGACAGGTGTGAAGCCGTTTCCCGAAGTACCGGTTTCCTAGGCCGGGCCTTCGTCATCGCCACCCGAGGGAGGAGAAGTGACCTCATCGTAAGCCATGCCGCTGTGTCTTCGCACGCCCAAAATGCCCGTGTCGACTCCTTCTCGGTGCCGTGGATGTTGACGCGCCGGCTGAGCCCCCGTGCCGCCGTGCGCACGATGCGTCCGGACGCCTACGGGCGCCTGGATGAGAACGCTTATCCGGCCGCGTTCCCTGTCTCCGCCGTCGCGCCGGCCGCGCCGTGGGCGATCTACCTCGCCGACGACGCCGGAGCGTTCCGGCTGCTGTGCTTCGACTTCGACGGCAAGGACTCCCGCGGCGTCGACGCCGACCTCATGGAGCAGGCCGCAGACGACTGCGACGCCCTCTCCGCCGTCCTCGACGCGCACCAGGTCGCTCACGTCGTGTGCCAGTCCTCCGGCACCGGAGGCCGCCACCTGTGGGTTGCTCTCGCGGAAGGCGCCTCGGCCGAGTTGGTGGCCCGGTTGGCGATCGCCGCTCGAGCGAACTTCCGCACCCTGGATTACGGGATGCTCCGCAACCCGCGCACCGGCGCCGCCCGTCCGCCGCTGTCTCCGCACCGCGACGGCAGTTTCTCGAGCGTCCTCCGCGGCCGCGCAGAGGAGCTGCTGGACACGACCGTCACCGCGGCCGCGATCGAGGCCGTGACGGATGCGCTGGAAGCGTCTCGGCCGCCGCGGCGCGTCGACGCCACTCCCCCAGTACCCACCGCCACCGCGCACCAAACGCACCGGGCGCTCAGCGCTGCCGGCGCCGCGCACATGGCCACGCCCGGCGGCGGCGCGAATCCCTCGTGGACCGCGTTCATGTGCCTGCTCTCCGCCGCGCACGCCGGCTGGTCCCTGACCGACGTCGAGCACGCCGCCCGGACCGCTCCCGGGATGGAGCACTACCGGACCAAGAACACCGGGCGCGGCCATCGCCGGCCCCGCGCCCGCGACGAGGCCGCCGAGCGCCTGGCGCGGCAGTGGGAGAAGGCCCGCCAGTACGCGGCGCTGCACGCCGTTCTTCCGCCCGAGCGCGAGCCGAGCGACCTGGCGGAGCTGGACAGCCTCGTCGGCGCCGTCAGCGCCCTCCTGGACCGGTTCCGGGTGAGCCCGGGCCGGTGGGGCAGGAGCGAGCGGGCGACGTCGGAGAAGACGATCCTCACCGCCCTGGCCTACCTCACGCTGCACACCGGCAAGCGCACCGTCGCCGCGTCCATCCGCGACCTGGCCCTCCTGGCGGGCCTGGGCCGCACCACCGCGGCCAGCGCCCTGCGGACGCTGCGCGAGGACGGCTACGTGCGGCTCGTCGTCCGCGCGGACGGATCCAACGCCAGCGAATGGCGACTGGCCAAGCACTTTTCCACAGGCCCCCCGCAAGGTCCGGTCACAACTACTAATAACCCCCGCCCCCCCGGGCCGCTCTTCACCGAACGAACCATGCTGCTAGCCACGCTCGAGGCCGACCTCACGGACACTCGGCACGACCTCTTCACCCGCGCCGGCCTCGGACACCTGGCAGGCAAGGCGTACGCGCTCTTGCGCCGAGAAGGGACCCTCGCCCTCGACGCCGCAGCCGCCCTGCTGGGAGTGACCACCCGCACCGCCGCCACCGCCCTCTCCCGCCTGCGCGCACACCGGCTCATCGTCAAGCACACCCACGGCTGGACCCAGGCCAAGCGTGACCGCCGAACCGCCGCCGCTCGTGCGATCGGGGTCGACGGAGCGTTGACGGATCGAGCGCACCGCTACGACGTCGAGCGCGAAGTGTGGGCCTGGTGGCAAGCCGAGCTCGCGCACCGCTCCTCCTCCCCCAGGCAACGCCCGCGACGCCGACACGTGTCGAGCCGACCCCTGTTCGAGGACACCACCGCTGGCGAGCGCGTCTGGCCGCTCTACCCCCGCGACGCCGCCGGCCGCGGCGATCACCGCGAGGCGCTGCACTGGGGACGCACCGGCATGCTCGCCCCCGGCTCGCTTTGGTGGTCCTCCACCGCTGCCTAGCCCCGACGCTGCCCTTCGACGTCGACGCGGACCCGAGCTCGACGCGCCCGAGACGGCCCCGCCGACCGGCGTACATGAGCGGTGTCAGATCCTCCGACCCACACTCGACTTTCATCGAACATACGTTCGAACACGTCGGGAGGTATCGAGATGACTGTGACGATCGTGGAGCGGATCTCGACTCCGGCGCCGGACGCCGTGGCGATCGCGTTCCTCGTTGCTGGCGACGCGGTAGCGGCCGGTTTCCCCTCCCCCGCGCAGGACTACTTCGACGGCTCTCTCGACCTCAACGACCACTTGATCCGCGACAAGACGTCCACCTTCATCGTCCGCGTCTCCGGGGAGAGCATGGTCGGTGCCGGCATCAGCGATGGCGATGAGCTGGTGGTCGATCGCTCCCTCTCCCCCAAGCACGGCAACGTCGTCGTCGCGATCCTCGACGGCGAACTCACCGTCAAGCGCCTCGAACTCTCCCCCGGTGGCGTGATCCTGCGCGCCGAGAACTCCGAGTACCCGCCGATCCTCGTCCCGGAGCTCAGCGACCTCCAGGTGTGGGGCGTCGTCACCGTCTGCCTCCACCACCTCCACCGTGCGCTCTGAGCAGCGGATCGGTCTGGTCGACGTCAACTCGTTCTACGTCTCCTGCGAGCGACTGTTCGACCCGAAGCTCGCAGGCCGGCCCGTCGTCCTCTCGAACAACGACGGATGCCTCCCCACTGGGGTGAACCAGCCGCCGCTCACGCGAGGTGAGGCTGCTCCCCCGCGTCTCCCAGACAAATGCATAGTGCATTCAGTCTAATATCTGCATTCAGGATGGTTGCATATTGCATCTATTCTGTCACGTGCATGCACTATGCATGCAAGCTGCAACCATTCTGCCATCTGCATTCACTATGACTGCGCCTTGCATCCATCCTGCAATGATGTCAGACTGGTATCACTTCGCAAGCAGTTTGCATCCCTGCCGCTCGCGCCTATGGATCGCAAGACGCATGCACTTTGAAACCAAATTGAAAGCGATGTGAACGCATGATCATTCTGATCGGCAGCCAGAAGGGCGGCCCGGGGAAAACGACCATCGCGGTCAATCTCGCCACGGAGTACGCCCGCCAAGGCAAGGACGTCTGCCTGGTCGATGCCGACCCGCAGCGCTCGGCGGCCAGGTGGCACGCCGACCGCGAGGAGAACCGACACCAGCCAGCGATCGCGTGCGTCGAGAAGCTCGGCAGCATCCATCAAACTCTGCAAGACCTCGCGACTCGCTACGACGTCGTGATGGTCGACGTCGCAGGCAAGGACAGCAAGGAGATGCGCACCGGCATGACAGCCGCAGACAAGCTCGTCGTGGTCGTTCGGCCCAGTCAGCTCGACCTCGACACTCTCGGACACATGACCGAAGTCATTGACCAAGCTCTCGATTTCAATCCCGACCTGGACGTGCGCGGCCTCATCGCCCAGGCCCCCTCCAATCCGGCCGTCACGGAACGAACCGACGCAGGGGAGTACCTGGCGGAGTACCCGCGCATCCGGCCTCTCGAGACAGTGATCCACGAGCGGAAGGCTTACCGAGACGTCGTGGGAGAAGGGCTCGGGGTTGTCGAATGGAACAACGTCAAGGCAAAGTCTGAAATTCAGGAACTTGCTGCGGAGTTGGTGGCGTAATGGCAATCAAGAAGCGGCCAGCCGTGGACCCTGCCGCGATCGAAAGGTTCGGTGACGCGGCCGACGCACCCCCGGCCCCCGCAGCGCAAGCCGCTACGACGGCGACTACGCCGCTGGCAGTGGCGAAGTCGGCCGGGAGGGCAGCGGGCACAGCGAAGCGGCCCGTCGAGAGCGCGGGGGAGTGGCCTAGCGGACTCGGCCGAACTCTCCTCGTCCGCTGGCCTGACCCTGCGTTGGCGAAGGAGTTGGCCGAAGTTGCAGCTCTCGAGGACCGCAGCCAGCACAAGACCGCGCTCCGCGCCCTGCAACGCGGGCTCGAAGCCCTGCGCGCCGACCACCAATCTGAGCGCTGACCAGTCAAGTCCAATGCATTCATTTTAATATCAGAATGAATGCAAGTAGATCGCCGCATTGCTCTCTGTCCCCTGTCCCCTCAACTTGATAAAATCTTCTATAGGGGGTGGTTGCCATGTCGATCGCTGAGAGGCCCGACGGGGACACTGTTCGCCGGTTACGCAGCTTGCAGGTCGTAACCCGCGTGTCATACCTCCGCGCGTTGCGCACTGCGGCCGAAGGCACCACACAGTCGCAGCTCGCCCGCGACATCGGCATCTCGCAGCCCTCGGTCAACAGCGCGTTGAAGTTCGCGGCCGCAGTGCCTGACGTGCGTCCCGGGTTCTCCGGCGCGACGCCCTATGAAATTGCCCAGCGCTACGACGCAGGAGAGCTGACGCGGGAGCAGGTCCTCGATGAGCTCGGCCGCTGGACGTATCGTCCCGGATCGCCCAGCGACGGTTACGACTGGACCACCTTGGACCCGGGGGAGTTCGAGGAGGTGGGTCGTGCTCTCACTGAGCACCTGATCGACGCGGACGCGTACGACGAGATCCTGGATCGCTACAGCGAGCAAGGTCGGTGACGGGCGAGGACTCGTCAGCGATCGCCGCGCACCGCGAGACGGTGCGCGAGTGGGCTCGGGCCGGCGGCCCGCTGAGCCCTGCCGGCGAGCGGGCGACGGTGAACAACCGAGACTGGTTCGTCCGCGGCCCTGACGGCGTGAATCGGCCGCGCGCTGCGCGAAAGGAGTTGCACGACCATCTGGTCGCCGCCTACCGCGACAAGTTCCCGGGCGTCCGTGCAGAGCGGAAGGCGATCATCCTCGCCGGCCCGCCCGGAGCCGGAAAGTCGACCGTCCTTGCAGACGTACTCGGCGCCGACCGCGGCGCGTGGATCACGGTCGACGCGGACGAGTTCAAGCGCGCCCTGCTCACCGAGGCGATCAGGGACGGTAGTTACGACCGCGCGATCATGCCGCCCGAGATTCGTGCCGCCGAGGCGGCGGGGGAGCGGTTCTTCCCGCTCGAGCTGGCCTCCCTCGTGCACGAGGAGTCCTCCCAGCTCGCGATCCGTGTCCGCAACGACGCGGTGCGGAACAAGCTGAACGTCGTGATCGACACCGTGCTCTCCTCGCCCGAGAAGGCCGTCGAGCTGGGGCAGCCACTCGGGTCCGTCGGCTACAGCGTCGAGGTCATCGACGTGGAGGTCCCGTTCGAGCTGTCGGAGTCGCGCATCGCCGGCCGCTGGCAGCAGTCCTACGAACGCGCCCTCGACGGCGCCGACGAGCTCGGTGGCCGATGGGTGCCCAGCGAGTACGCCCGCGGCGTCTACGCCGGCCCCGGCGGCCGCTCCCTCCCCGAGGTCGCCGCCGAGCAGCTGGCCGACACCGGACTGACCGTTATGCGCTACCGGCGCTACAGCACCTCCGCCGAAGGGCAGCCGCGCACGCTCGACGTCGATAAGTCGCGCACCGCGTTCGGAGAACCCCTAATCGACACGGCCCTCGCACAAGCACGAGCGACCGTCACCCGCAGCTTCCCCACCACGACGCCGACGCAGGCGCCGGACCGCGGCGACCGAAGCCGCTAGACCCACTGCCGGCGGCGCCCGTCAGCAGCTTGCGCTCTTCCTCTACCCGTTCCGGGGGTCGCTAGATGCGGTACCGGCGAAATCGGGGGAGAGAGGCTAGGCACGCTTGCCCGAGAAGTACCGCCAGGAGATGTGGACGGTCAGGACGAACGAGGCACCCGTCGCGCTCACTTCTGCGGGAGTCGACTCCGTGATCGTTCCCTCGTAGGACTGGCGATTAAACCCCTCAGACAACGGGAGGCCGCTGACCTGGAGGCGGGAGGCGGCTACGAGTGTCCAACGCACGGTCGCCGCTCCCTGAGCACCTCCCCCGGGGAGGTTGCGCCCGCCGCCGCCGGTGAGTTCGCCGCCCTGCATTAGGTCGACCCCGACGAGGGAGTCAACGACCGTTCCTCCCGGGCCGAACATGTCGTTGGTGGCGAGGAACTCATCCACGGCAGCGGCTGCCGCCTGCTGGCCGGTGTCGTTCAGAGCGAACACGATTCCGCCGCCGAAGAGACAGACGGTCGAGAGCTCAGACGCCGATCCGAAGAGCTGGTTCCCTCCTCCCTCTGAGAAGCACCAGTCCTCTGTCGCGCGCGCCACCTCGCGCACACCCGGCGTGATGCTCACTGCCATCGCCTCATCGAACAGCGGACGGGTATCCACTCGCGCTGCGGAGACGACTGACGAGGTCGGTGAAGGGCCGGGGACGTCACCGACGCATCCCGAGAGCAGTGCCACAACGGCCGAGAGTGAGACCAGGCCCGAGAACCGGCGTCGATCCGTGCGACGGAGGGCGCGTCGCGGAGGCATGCGCCCACCGTAGGGCGCTGCTGATCGTTCTTCCGCTACCCGTTCCGGGGGCCGCTAGATGCGGCACCGGCGATGCCGGGGGAGGGAGGCCGCTGCGCGGCCCATTCCCCTGCGTTTTCTTCACCTCTCCGCGGTTTCAACCTATTTCGCTCCAGCGGTTGCGTGCCACCGATCCCAGACGCGCCCTGCGGGCTTATTTCGCCCGTGATCGGCGTCACTCCGCCGCCTCCACTCAAACGGTTTTCCCCGCCGGAGAGGCAAAGAAAAACGATCAGCCAGAGGGAGACACACCATGAGCCAGCAGCGCGGCACCCGTACCGAGGTCATCAAGAGCGAGTACCACGGCCCCGGGGCGGAGGGCATCAGCCGGACCGCTCGTCAGGTGGTCATCGTCGGCGCCGGTGGCAACGACCCGGTGACCGAGCAGACCCCCGCCGTGCACCTGGTCACCCGCCAGGGCCGCGCGGGAGTTCCCGGGGTGACGTTGCAGCACTTCGAGCCCGTCGAGGCCCTGGCCGCGGGTCGGATCGGCTACATGGCCTCCGGGGCCTACGTCGTCGTTCCGGTCGATGTCGCGCGGGCGCTCGACCTGTTCCCGGCCGCCTATGCGCTGCACGACCGCAGCGAGACGCCCGCCGACTACCGCGACAACGACTGACCCCCCCGAACCGAGAAGGAGAACCGACATGCTCACCATCACCCACACCCCCGAGGCCGGAACGATCATCGAGGGCACCAGCCGCGGGGACGGCACCGCCGAGATCCTGAAGGCGTCCGGCTGGCGCTGGGGCCGCTCCATCGGCGCCTGGTACGTCCCGCAGTCCCGCGACCGCCTGCCGAAGTGGTGGACCATCAACCGTGCCGGGACCGCCCTGCGCGACGCCGGACACGAGGTCACCATCGCCGCCGAAGAGACGTTCCGCTCGACCGTCGAGGCGGAGGCGGCGACCCTCGAGCGCCAGGCCGCCCGGGTCGACGCGCTCGACGCGAAGGCCGAGCGCCGCGCCGCAGATGCCGATACCGCCGACGCGGCCGCGCGCCGCGCGTTCGACCGGCTCCCGGAGGGTGGCGAGCCGATCAAGATCGGCCACCACTCCGAGACACGCCACCGTAACGCGATCGAGAAGGCCCACAACGCGATGGGCCGCAGCGTCGAGGCCGACCGCGAAGCCACCCGCGCCCGCGCCCGCGCCGACGTCGCCGCCCACACCACCGAATCCCGCTACGCGCCGGGCATGGTAGCCCGCCGCATCGAACGGATCGATACCGACATTCGCGGATACACGCGGAAGATCGAGGGCAGCTCGCACAACTTCGGCGGCGGCTACATCGAGACAACCGCCCCCGCCACCGGCGCCTACCGGGAGCGGCTGCTCACCCAGCGCGCGCAGCTCGAAGACCAGCGCGACTACTGGTCGGATGTTCGCGAGGCGCAGGCCGCGGCCGGGCAGGTCACGATCCACAGCCGCGACACGATCGCCAAGGGCGACATGATCAAGCACCGCTTCGGCTGGCACGTCGTTACCCGCGTGAACCCCAAGAGCGTGACCGTCGCGCTCGACTGGAACGACGGAACCCGCCCCTACAAAGTCGCCTACGCCGACGTGCAGGGACACCACACCGCCGCCGAGGTTGAGGCAGCCCGAGCCGCCGCCACCGAGACGGCCGCCGCGAGCTGAACGGTTGCGAGCTACCTACCTAGATACCTAGGTAGGTAGCTCGTGAGGGGCGGGCCCCTCACACTCCCCAGGATTCCCGTTCCGGAGGCGCGAACTGCGCTCGTGTCACTGCGAGTCACGTCAGACGCAGTGCCTCGCGAATTGCGCCGTCGTACTGCTCCCTCTCGAAGGTGAGGGTACGAACAAGCTCTCCGTTCGGACACCATCCGGCGAACTCATCGGTCACGCCGAAGCCAAGCCGCCGGCTGAGCCGGCCGAGAAACGTTGATGGAGGTGGAAGCGGTCGAAGAGTCTCTGACTCCCACCGGGAGTCCTTCCACTGGACGATCTCGTCGCTGCGCACGAGTTCTGCGCTGAAGAGGATGCCGCAGCTGGAGTCGCCGCAGGAAGCGCAGCTGGCCAGCGCGATCCGGCCAGGAAGCATGGCCGTGACGACCGATGGTCCTTCTCCGAGAAGCGAGAGGAGGAACGGACGCCACTCGCCCCAGGGAGCCGTGAAGACGTCACCCGTACCCTCCGGATCGTCGTCGGTCACGAAATCCCCGATGGGACGTCCGTCGAGGGTGATGTCCGGTTCTCCCGTCACGCTCGAGGTGACGACCGCTATCACCGTGCGTTCCCTCATGGACACATCGTGACATCGGCGGCCGCGAGCGGGCCGACTATGACAAAGCGGGCGCGAGCTGCGCTCGTGCAGCGGCGACGGAGCGCCGCCAAGAGGTCGCCCGGCTGCGCCGGCCGCCGTTGGTCGCCCTACGAGCTCACAACTTTTTTCCGTACAGCGTTCGGCGGCTCCCTGGCTTCGCTGCGGTCGTAGCTACAGTGGCTGCGCCACCGGCTCCTCCGAGACTTTCAGCACGCGGTCGCTGTGCTCCCTCACATCGCGTCGGAACTCCCTGCCCCCCTGCGGGTGCCTCCCTGGTCAAGCGAGTTGCTGCGAATGAAGCAGGTCACTCGAATCCGTGAGGAGGCCAATCACTCCACAGTCAGAAGGAGTCCGGGTAGGCGCGGTGCATGAGGTGCTTGTGCGTAGGTGTGAATGACGTAGTGACTATCAGCGGACCGTGCCGGCGTTCCAGAGCACCGGAACCGATGAACAGGACGCTCAGGGAGCTGTCGTTCCACCACCTGGGGTCGAAGGTGTCAGCATCAGTCTGTACCGCCTCGAAGACCGCCTGCCCTTTCCCGATCGTCGCTCCGAGGCACCACAGGGCATCACCGCCGAAGTCGATGACACTGTTCAGTTGTAGCGCCTTCAGCCCTACCGTCTCCGCCCACCGGAGAATCTGCTGATCCTCTCGCCGCGCGAGCTCTCGCTCGGCGCTGGCGATCGTCTTCTGCCACAGCTTGCCGCCGAGAACGTCGATGACGGGCCAGAACTCAGCGTCGGAGAGCGGCTCAAGGCCGCTTGCATCGAAGGTCTTCACAACAGGTCCCTCTCCATCGACGCATCGTATCCGCGCTCGCGCAGCGGCGACGGAGCGCCGCCAAGAGGTCGCCCGGCTGCGCCGGGCGCCGTTGGTCGCCCTACGGGCTCACACCCTTTTTTGCCGTGAAGCCTTCGGCGGCTCCCTCCGCTTCGCTGCGGTCGTAGCTACCTACGGGCTCCGTTCAAGTGGCTGCGCCACCGGCTCCTCCGAGACTTTCGGCACGCGGGAGCTTTGCTCCCTCACATCGCGCCGAAACTCTCTCCACCGCCGCCCTGCGGGTTGCACTGCGCCCTCCGGTTGCTAAGGCGGAGAACCGCCTTCCTTACCGTTATTTCCGTGGATTCGGGGCAGTTGTAGGCTCCGGAACGCGCCAGGGGTCCCGGGTATGGCTGACCGCCTTCAGCCGTCTGATGGCATGCCGTGATTAGCCGCCCGGGACCCCGCAACGGCACGACCGCTCATTGAGAAACGCGACCAGATCGCCTCGTAAGGACATGCCGGCATGGTCGTTCACGGCGCACCGCACCCGCTGAACGGAAGGACCCTGCGTGCCCCAACTCTGGGCCGGTATCGACGCCGGCAAGACCGAACACCACTGCGTCGTCATCGACGGCAACGGAGCCAAGCTGCTCTCGCAACGGTTCAAGAACCGTGAGACGGCGATCCTGACCCTGATGGGCGATGTCGCGTCCTTGCCGGGCGGCACAGACGTCGCCTGGGCGACGGACCTGAACCACGGCGGGACGGGGCTGTTGCAGACGCTGCTCAGCTCGCATGCGCAGCCGCTGTTCTACATCTCGGGCCGGGTAGTGCACCACGCCTCGGGCGCGTACCGGGGTGAGGCGAAGACGGACGCGAAGGACGCGGTCATCATCGCCGACCAGGCGCGGACCCGTCGAGATGTGACGCTGATGCGTCAGGCCGACGAGGTCACCGCGGAACTGCGCCTGCTCTCGGCGCGCCGGGAGGATCTGGTGCACGATCGCACCCGGGCCGTGAACCGGCTGCGCGCCATCCTGGTCCACTACTTCCCGTCGCTTGAGGGGGCGTTCAACTACGCGACGACCAGGGGACCGTTGGTGCTGCTCACCCGGTACGCGACCCCCGGAGCGATCCGACGGATGGGGGAGGCGCGGCTGGCGTCGTGGTTGAAGGGGCAGGGTTGCTGGAAGTCCGCGGCCGTGGCGAAGGCAGCGATCGACGCTGCTCGCGAGCAGACGTCAGTCGTCGTGGGGGAGGGGGCAGCAGCGCGGCTGGTCAACCGGTCCGCGCGTGATCTGCTCCGCATCCGCGACGAGGTCGCCGAGCTCGACGCGGAGATCGACGCCGCTTTGCAGGACAGCAGGGCCGCGGATCTGCTGGTGTCCATCCCGGGGTTCGGGCGCAGGCTCGCCGCGGATTTCCTCGCCGCGACCGGTACCGACCTCGCCGCGTTTGAGACGCCTGACAGGCTGGCCAGCTTCGCCGGTCTCGCCCCGGTGCCGCGCGATTCCGGGAAGATCTCCGGCAATCACCACCGGCCACGGCGTTACGACCGGCGGCTGTTGAACGCCTGCTTCCAGGCAGCGTTCATCGCGTCGAGAAACTGCCCGGTCTCGCGCTCGTTCTACGAACGGAAACGCCACGAGGGGAAGTCGCACAAGCAGGCGCTGATCGCTCTCGCGCGGCGCCGCATCAACGTCATCTGGGCGATCTTCCGTGACCAGACCACCTACAACCCCACCCCGACCCGGCCGAACGACCCCGTCACCCCACTTCCGCAGCACGGTCCAGATTCGCTATCGAGGAAGAGAACCGCTCCCGCTCTCGCGGCCGCTTGAAGCGTCCGGGCGAGCTCGGCCTGGATCCGGGCTGCGGGCACCCCTTGGAGCTCCCATCGGTCTTCGCGGAGGTCGCGCTCGTTCGGCGGGTGGACCCGTCAGTGGCGACGAGGAGGGATCGGGTGATGGTGTTCTGCAGGAGGCCGGTGAGGGTGCACCGATGATGCTCATCGCGCGCCTCCGAGCCAGAGTCCTGTTGCTGCGGCGATGACGCTGAGGAGGAGCGTGCCGAGGGCGTTGGTGGCGGAGGCGAGGCGGCGTCTTTCGGCGAGGAGGCGGACGGTTTCGAGGCTGGCGGTGGAGAAGGTGGTGTAGCCGCCGAGGAAGCCGGTGCCGAGGACGAGTCGCCACGGCTCGGGGGCGATGCCTGCGAGGGCGAGGCCGGTGATCAGGCCGAGGAGGAGTGATCCGGTGACGTTGATGACGGTGGTGCCCCAGGGGTAGGCGCCGCCGGTGCGGGCTTTGATGAGCCCGTCGAGGAGGAGCCGTGTTGCGGCTCCGATTCCGCCGGCGAGGGAGAGCGCGAGGAACAGTGCGGGTGTCATGCCGGCACCTTCCTCTGCGTGCGTCGCCGGTGGAGTGCGGCGGCGAGGGCGATTCCGGTCCAGGACGCGAGGGCGCCGAGGAGGACGGTGCCGAGCGCGTAGAGCGCGGCGGGTGCGGGGTGTCCTGTGGTGAGCAGGTGGGCGGTGTCGGTGGCGAGGGTGCTGTAGGTGGTGAAGCCTCCGAGCGCTCCGGTACCGAGCAGCAGCCGTGCGGTGCGGCGTCGGCCTTCGTCGCTGCCGGCTCTGGCGAGGCTCTCCAGGAGTACGCCGAGTAGGAGCGCGCCGACGATGTTGATGGCGAAGATGACGGTGTCGAAGGCGGGATCGGCGGGGAACGCGAGGGTCAGGCCCTCCCGCGCCCCGGTCCCGACTGTGCCGCCGGCGGCGACGAGGAGGAGGTATCGCAGGCGCAGGTGCACGGGACGTGGCGTCCCGTCGGGGGCGTCCTCGACGTCGAGGTCGCTGTCGACCGGCAGCTCGGGGTCGGGGTCCGGGGGGCGGTGA
>NZ_PSTO01000038.1:0-30527 GCF_002930975.1 Rathayibacter sp. AY1A3
GAGCCAGTAGTTCGTCGGTACGTCGGGGTTCGCCGCGGTGCCGAAGAAGAGGGCGGAGTAGTTGCCGTTCGGCACCTCGCGCTTCACCCAGGTCGAGACCGTGAGGTCCTCGCCCTGGTCGGTGACGACCGTCGCGGGGAGGCTCGCGTGGGGGCCCGTGCCGGAGCCGCCGGGCAGGGTGAGTCCGTCGGCCCAGGTCACGGCGCCGACCGCGCGGCCGTCGTAGTCGCCGGCGGTGTCGACGAGGTCGGTGCTCAGCGGGTAGTGGGCCGCGGGGGCGGGCGGCGTCGCGGCCGAGGCCGCCCCTCCGCTCGCGACGAGCCCGGAGGCGAGGAGCAGTCCGCAGACGGCTCCGGAGAGCAGGGCGGTACGACGGGAACGGCGCATGTCACATCCTTGTGAACGACGGAATTGTGCGATGTTACCGTGAACAACGACATGAATACAACGCGGATCACCGCTTCCCGGAATGCATCTCCCCCTTCACCGGGCGACCGTCAACTGCGGCAAGCAACCCGGCACAGCTCCAGCTGATCCTCCTCGAGGAGGAGCTCGAAGGTCGTGACTTCCCGAAGCCGGCCTCGTAGCCATCTGCGACACTGAGCAGATGTCCGCCTCCCGTCAGCTGCGCACCCTCCGGGGTCTCGCAGCGGCGGTGGTGGCCACCTTCACGGCTCTGTTCTCGCACGTCGTCGGCGGCGGGGACGCTCCCGGTCCTTTCGGCGTCCTCGCGCCGCTGGTGCTGTCCGTGCTGATCTGCACGGCTCTCGCGGGCCGTCGGCTCTCGCTCCTGCGCGTGTCGCTCTCGGTGGGGGCGAGCCAGCTCCTCTTCCACTCGCTCTTCCAGCTCGGAGCCTCCGGTTCGGCGGGCATCGGCGGGCATGCGCAGCACCTCACCACTGTCGATGTCAGCGGGATCGCCGCGGCATCGGCAAGTCATGCGTCCATGCAGTTCTCGCACGCCGTCGCCGCGGTGGTGACGATCGCCGTCCTGCACCGCGGCGAGACCCTGCTCCTCGCCGTGGCGCAGACAACGGTGCACGCGGCCGCCCGGTTCGCACCGCTCGTCCTCCTCACCGCGCCCGCTCCGGCGCCGGCGACGGCCCGGGCGTTCGAGCTGCGCGACATCCTCCCGGTCGCTGCGGGAACGTCTCCTGACACCTCCCCTCGACGCGGTCCGCCGGCTCCTCCCGCCTCCTGACCCCTGACGCGCACCGGGCAGCGGACTCCCCGCATCGGTGCACGGCCGCTGCGCCTGCACGCCCGACACGATCGGGCCGTCCGAGCGCGGGCGGCCGGCGTCCTCGGAGACAACTCCCGCGCGTCCTCCCCCGGGCGCTCAGGAGCCGATGAGCGGTGCCCTCGCGGACCGCTCTCGAAGGGAGCCGCCCCTGTGGCGCACACATCGAGCACCGACGACTTTCCCGCACCCCATCCCGTCACCGTCACGATCCCACCGGTCGAGACGGTCCTCCTGCTGGCGGTCCCCGCCGCGGTCACGATCACTCTGCTGGCACTGACGATGACGCGAGCCGCCGAGCCGCCGCTGCTCATCGACCCCGGCGAACTCGTCAGGCAGGGCCTGCCCGCCTCCCGAGCCGTGCACGACATCGCCGCGACGCTCACCATCGGGCTGCTCACCGCGGCGGTCTTCCTCCTGCCCGGTCAGCGCATCGCCCCCGGAGTGGTCTCGTACTCGCAGGACCGGGCCCTGCGGTGGGCGCGCTGGGCGGCCGCCATCTGGGTCGCGTCGGCGATCGCGGTGCTGGTCTTCACTGCGGCGAACGCGATCGGGCAGCCGCTGGACAGTCCGGGGTTCCGGACGCAGTTCCTCTTCTACGCCACCGAGCTCGAACTCGGGCAGACGCTCGTCACTTCGATCGGCTGTGCGACGGCAGTGCTGCTGATCACGATGCTGGCCCGGCGTCTCGCCTGGGTGGCCGCCGCGAACGCCCTGGCGGTTCTCGCGCTGCTCCCGCTCGCACTGTCGGGGCACGCCTCCGGCTCCGACGAGCACGCGAACGCGGTCAACAGCGTCGCCGTGCACCTGGTCGGAGTGACCGCCTGGGCCGGTGGGCTCGTCGCGATCGTCCTGCTGCGCCGAGCGGTCGGAGCCGAGATCGGAGTGGTCGCGTCGCGCTACTCCGTCCTCGCGGGCTGGGCGTTCGGCGCCGTCGCGTTCTCGGGACTCGTCAACGCGTCGCTCCGCGTGGAAGGCCCGGCGGATCTCGCGACCCCGTACGGGCAGCTGCTGCTGGTGAAGGCCGCAGCGCTGCTCGCGCTCGGCGGCGCGGGCGCGTGGCACCGCCTCCGGGTGCTGCCCCGGCTGCGTGAGGACCCCTCCGACCGACGGGCCTTCACGATCATCGCCGTGGGCGAGCTGGTCGTCATGGCGCTCACCATCGGCGTCTCGGTCGCACTGTCGAACAGCGCCCCACCCGTGCCCCAGGACCCCGTCGTCGGCGATGCCCGCCGCGGGCTGCTCGGATTCCCGTACCCGCCCGAAGCGACTCCGTGGCGGATGCTCACCCAGTGGCACATCGACGCCGTCTGGCTCGCGATCGCAGCAGTCGGCGCGGTGCTCTACCTCGTCGGCGTCGATCGGCTCCGCCGACGCGGCGACGCGTGGCCTCTCGGGCGAACGCTCGCCTGGGTCGTCGGCTGCGCGGTGCTCGCATGGACGACGAGCGGCGGTCCCGGCGTATACGGGCAGGTGCACTTCAGCACCCACATGATCCAGCACATGCTGCTGATGATGGTCGTCCCGCCGCTGCTCGTCCTCGGCGGTCCGGTGCTCCTGGCGCTGCGCGTCCTGCCCGTGCGGGGCGGCGGCGGCAGAGGGTTGCGGGAGTGGGTCCTCGCGCTGGTGCACTCCCGCTACCTGCGCGTCCTCTCCTCCGCCCCGGTCGCCGCCGTGCTGTTCGCGGGGAGCCTCGTGGCCTTCTACTACACGGGCTGGTTCGAGTGGGCGATGTTCTTCCACCAGGGCCACGTGCTCATGACCGTGCACTTCCTCGCTACCGGCTACCTCTTCTTCTGGGTCCTGATCGGAGTCGACCCCGGGCCCGCTCGGCCGGGCCACGTCCTCCGGCTCCTGGTGATGCTCGCGACCCTCGCCTTCCACGCCTTCTTCGGCCTGGCGATCATGTCCCAGACCACGGTCCTCGGCGAGGACTGGTGGACGGCGATGGACTACACCGACACCACCGCCCTCCTCGCGGACCAGGGCGTCGGCGGAGGCATCGCCTGGAGCGCCGGCGAGCTGCCGATGGTCCTCATCGCCCTCGTGGTCCTCACCCAGTGGATGCGCTCCGACGAGCGCGCAGCGCGCCGCTACGACCGCCGCGCCGACCGGGACGGCGAGGCCGAGCTCTCGCAGTACAACGACCGACTCGGCGTCCTGGAGGCGCGCAGCACGGGCTCGCAGCGGCCGAGCGTGCCGGCACCCCCCGTCGGACCGCCCAGCGCACTGTCCCCGACGGACCCGGAGTCCGCGCCATGAGACTGCGCGCTCCGTCCTCCCCCTCATCAGCACGCCCCACCAGCAGAGAGGCTCTCTCATGAGCACCCGTACGAAGATCGTCCTCGCCGCCTCCTCGGCCCTTCTCGCCGTCGTCGCACTCGTCGTCGCACTCGCAGTCCTGCGCCCGTTCTCGCCGTCGAGCGAGGCACCGACGACCGCCCTCGCCCCGAACAGCCACGTCCTGGACGACGCCGGGAACGGAGCGGTCACCCTCGTCCAATTCCTCGACTTCGAGTGCCCGTCCTGCGCGGCTCTGCATCCTGGCATCGAGGAGCTCCGGGAGGACTACGCGGCTCGCGTCACGTTCGCCGTGCGCTACTTCCCGCTCCCGTCGCACGCGAGCGGCGAGGCCTCCGCGGTCGCCGTCGAGGCGGCCGCACGCCAGCACCGCTTCGAGGACCTCTACCAGCGGATGTTCGACACCCACCCCGAGTGGGCCGGCAGCAGCGAACCGCAGGCCGCGGTCTTCCGCGAGCTCGCCCGAGAGATCGGCCTCGACATGGAGCAGTACGACGCCGACGTGGCCGACCCGTCGACCCTCCAGCGGGTCCGCTACGACTTCGACGCCGGTCGGGAGCTCGGCGTGCGGGGCACACCGTCGATCCTCGTCGACGGCGAGCTACTCGACGTCCAGCGCGTGGAGGACATCCGCGACGCACTCGATGCGGCGTTGCGCCGCTGATGCCGGACGCACCGGAGGGAGGCCTGCTCGCTGAGAGCGGCCTCCCTCCGGGGCGGCCCCGACGTCACGCAGCCGCCCGAGCATCGAGCGAGGGTGCAGGCAGGAGGACCGAGGACATTCTTCGACGATTCCCCAGCAGAGGGGCGGCAATGCCGGCGTCGAAGTGGAGTCACTTGATGCCACCCCGCGTCCTGGCGCGGTGATGCCGCCTGACATGGGTGAACGGGCCCTGCCTCACCGGATGACGCGCCGCCGCCCCGCAGCGCCGCGACGTCCGTCACCGCATGATCAACTGCTCAGGCGTCGAGGTCCCGCAGCCACTGCTCCACCGTGCGCGGCGAGAGGTCCAGCAGGACCTGCGCACTACGCGCCTCCTCGATCAGTTCGTCCGGCTGCGTGGCGCGCCAGCGATACGAGTCGATCACGGGAGTCATCCCCTGCTCACCGAACAAGGGGATCGTCATCGCGCCGAACTCGTCGGGGGTCTGCGCGTGGAAGACCACGTCCTTCCCGAAGTAGCGGGTGAAGCCGGCAGCGAGATCCTCGCCGAGGAGTCCGGGCAGAGCGCCGACGGCGACGACGCCGGAGACGTCGCTCCGCTCGAACAAGTGCACGGCAGCGTCGGCGACGTCGAGGTGCGAACTCCAGGACACGCGGAAGTCCTCCCGGATCGGATACGGGAGGACAGCCTGCTCCCGGACAGAGGCGATCACCGGCGGGAGGAGGAGGTTCTCCAGGTAGAGGCGGGGCGCGAGGACCGCGGTCGGGATGCCCGTCGCGGCGAGCCCACGCGCGAGGACCCCGTGCGGGCTGTCGTCCGTCTCCCCGAGCGGGTAGCCGCTGGTCGAGAAGACCACTCGCGCGGGGCGGGCCCGGTCGACAGCCGCGGCGATCGTACGAGCGTGCTCGAGCTGCTGCGTCGGAGATCCCAGAGCCAGATGGATGAAGACGCCCTCGGCACCGCTGTAGGCCGCGACGAGGCTGTCGACGTCGGAGGCGTCGACAGCGACGGCGGGTCCAGCAGTGAAGGCACCGGGGGTGCGGACGGCTGCGGTGACGGTCTTGCCGGAACGGAGGAGGGCGGCGGCGACGGGAGCGCCCTGCGCACCGGTCGCTCCGTGAACGATGTAGGTCATGAGAGTATTACTGCAGGCGTTGCACCGGTTACGTCAACTGCAGTAATGATGAGAGGGCCGATTCGATGTCGTTCTCCGCTGATCAGTGGCCCGAGTGCGGGATAGCGCGCTTCCTCACTCTCCTGGACGGCCCCTGGGCGACGCTCGTCGTCCGCGAGCTCCTGAGTGGCCCGATGCGGTTCGGCGACCTGATGAAGGCGCTGCCGGGAGTGAGCGCACACACCCTGACCAACCGGTTGCGGCGCTTTGAGACGTACGGGCTGGTCACGCGCACCGCCTACCCGGAAATCCCTCCGCGGGTCGAGTACGAGCTGACTCCGGTCGGTCACGGTCTGCGGCCCGTGCTCGACGCGATGAACGACTGGGCCGGAACCGTGCCCCGCATCGACAGCGACGACGCGGTCCCCGTGCCGGCATCGTGCTCCGGCGCCGGTCCCTCCCCGGCGGCCGAGTGAGTCGGCACCGTTCCCGGACGTGAACCGGCGCCGTCGATTCCCGCCTCCAACGCGAGGGGTGCGGCGGAGGACGCGCGCAAAGGCTTCCCAGCCGTGTCAGTCGTCACTTCCTGTCCATGCTCCTTCGACTGCTTGCAGCAGCTGGTAACGCTGTTCAGCGGTCAGGGTTCCGTCGAACTCGAGTACGAAGCGGTCGGATCGGTAGAAGTCGGCGTCGCTGTAGATGACGTCCTGTCGTGCGTGGTCGAGCGTGTCGAATCGATAGAGGGAGACGCCGTCGCCTGTGATCGCTTCGACGCATCCTCGGCGGTCGCCGCATGCCTCGGTACTGGGGACCGAGTCGCCTGTGAATCCTGGTACTCCGTCGTGGATCACGTCGTTCAGAGTGAGGCCGTGGCGGTCGTTATCGATGAGTCGATCTGCTGTCCAGGCGACACCGCTCGTGATCACCACGCCGGCAAGAAATCCGGCTGCCACGAGGGCGAGAGACCTGCGGCGGAGTGATATGGCGGGCACAGCGCTCACCAGTTGCACTGGTGGCTGAAAACGCTGGCCCAGTTCGCGTTGGCGGGGCGGGCCGCTTCGAGGTCCCAGTGGATGCCTGCGCCGATGATGACGCGGCCCCGGAGTACGTGGCACTGGTACTGCGGGTACATGCTTCAACTGTTCCTCACTGCTGACCAGGACGAGGCGAACTCTTCCCATCCCGCGGTACTCATGATGGTGAAGCCGGCGTTCCCGAGTCCCATGGCGACGCCCCACGATCGGCCGGAGAAGACCGGCCGCACCTGCAAGGCCTTCCTTCGGTTGACGGTCTCGGATGAGAAGAGGCGCTGTCCCAGCCGAGGGTCGGCGGTGATCGGGTACTGGCCCTCACCCGCGCTGGTCCACGGTCTGAGTGACGGTCGATCCGTCGACCGCCTAGTGGGTCGAGCCGTCGCCGTTGTCGATGACTTCGATGTCCGTTTCGGAGACGCTGACTTCCACCGCATCGTGAACGGCCTGCAGGTCCACCGTCAGAGGATTCTGTCCTGCAGCCGGGACAGACGCTTCAGCGGCCTGACTCAGCAGCATGCTCTCGCTCGACGAACTTCCCGGCGCGAGAGAGGTCGCCGCCGAGGCGGGGTCGACGTCCTGCAAGTCAGAAGTCCTCGTTGAGACGGAGGCGAGGACGTCCACGACCTCATCCGCGTCCGAGCTCGCCGTGGGCCAGCGAGATGCGGACGTCGACGAGGCCGCCAGCCCGACCGACGGCGCCGCATAAGCGGGTACCAGCGGAGCGCCGATGATCGCGCACACCGCCGTGATCGCGATCACCACTCTGTTCAGAACCGATTCCACCGTTGGATACTCCGTCATTGCGCGGCAAGGACGCGCCTGTCGCGCCGGACCGAGTAAAACGTGCTGAAGGAGTGTGCGCATCAGCCATCGGCATGGAAGGAGCCGCCACCTGACTGCCGAGTGGACGTGCTCAACACGTTCAGCAGGATCGACTGTCGGATGCGGCAACCCCAAGCGGGTGAGCTTCCCGTTTCTTTCGCCGAGTGGCTCGTGCAGCGCTTCCGGCGGTCTCTCCGCCCGGAGGAGGAGGAATCTCCAGCCGGTCGGCCGCTTTGCAGCAGAGCGCCATGTTTCACCGCCGCGAGTCGAGATGATGAGCGAGTGATCTCCGTGCTCATCGTCGATGACGAGGCCCTCGTCCGCTCTGGACTCTCACTGATCCTCGATGCAGGTGAGGGCGTGGAGGTGGTCGCAGCCGTCACAGGCGTCTCAGCGATCACCGCGGTCCGCGAGTTCCGGCCCGATGTGGTGCTGCTGGACGTTCAGATGCGCGACATCGATGGGTTGCAGGTTCTGCACGCGCTGCGCGCAGAGCCCGACCCTCCGATCGTCGCGATGCTCACGACTTTCGACCGCGACGATCTGCTCTCGGCGGCGCTGATGGGCGGCGCCGCTGGCTTCTTGCTCAAGAACATCGATCCCGCGGCGCTCGTCTCGATGGTGCATGTTCTGGCGTGCGGCGGAACGGTGCTCGCTCCGGGGGTGGGGCGGGCTTGCCTTGCCGCGGCCTCCGTCGATTTCGACGCTCGCGCTCGGGTCGAGTCGCTTCGACCGCGCGAGCGCGAAGTGCTGCGGCTCATGGCCGAGGGCTCGACCAACCGTGCCATCGCGAAGAGTTTGACCATGAGTCTGGGGGCAGTGAAGGACGACGTCAGCGCTGTGCTCACTGCCCTCGGCGCACCCAACAGGGTGCGTGCTGCACTCGTCGCGGCCCGCGCCGGCCTCGTCACGTCCTGATTCACTCGCCCCGCTCACCTGTCCGAATCGAGATGGTCAACGGCAGGACGAACAGCCGCCGACTGCAACGGCCTGTGAGATCAGCGCTCGCGGGTCTCGCACGCCGGGCGGGTCCCTTCCCAGGCGTTCGGGCAGGACCGGCGGCGAAGGCACGCAGTCGACTCTCACGGATGCCGACGATGTGACCGTCGTCGACCCGATCGAACGTCGACCCGTACCGCATGGCCTACGGTGCAACAGTGAGCGAACCTCCGAACAAGCGGCGCCGTACGGACCGAACCGCTGCACCGCCGCGGAGAGTGAAGACGACGACTCTCGCAGCCCGGTACGGCGTCGACGTCCTGCTCGTAGCGGTCGGCGTGCTCTCGCAGCTGCCCTTCCTGTTCTGGGCCACCCCGTGGATCGTCGCCTCGGGCCTCACTGCGGCGGCCGCAATACCTCTCCGGCATCGTTACCCCCTCGCCCTGATCCTCCTGTCCTTGCCGGGATTCATCTGGGGAGAAGCCTTCGTCCCCGTCGCCATCGGCTTGACCGTCCTCACGATCCGCGACGGACGCAGCTGGCGCGTCGGAGGGGCGGTGGCCCTCGTCTCCGCCGCATGGTTCATCCCCGAGCAGATCTGGGAGTACCCGGAGTTCGTCATCAACACCGTCCTCTGGGCGCTCATCTACATCGGCGTGCCGGTCCTCATCGGGACTCTGATCCGCACGAAAAAGGACCTGGCGCAGCGGGTGGACGAACTGACCCGGCTTCATCAAAAGGAACGGACACACGTCATCGAGAGCGCACTCGCCCGCGAAAGGACACTCCTCGCGCGTGAGATGCACGATGTCGTCTCCCACCACGTCACCTTGATCGCCATCCAAGCAGGAGCACTCCAGGTCTCCTCGCCAGACCACACAGCACGCGCCACGGCCACCACGATCCGCTCACTGGCCTCAGCAACCGTTGAAGAACTGCGGACGATGGTCGGCGTGCTCCGCGACGCGGGAGGACAGCCTCGAGAGCGAGTGAAGGAACCCTCCTCCAACGAACTCGCCGAACTGGCCGCCAGTAGCGACCTCACCATCCACGGAAGTCTCACGCCTCCACCTCTCCTGTCGCCCGCCGCGCACCGAGCCGTCTACCGGTTCCTTCAGGAAGGGCTGACCAACGCTCGGAAGCACTCGACCGGCGCTGAAGTCACTCTCATGTCGAACACCACCGCGGACCACTTCACCGTCTCCCTCCATGCCGGACCTCCCACCCGTCCGCCACTCGCCCTCCCCAGCGCACGCCATGGTCTCCTCGGGCTGCAAGAACGCGCAGCTCTGCTCGGCGGCACGCTCACAGCGGAGCTCGACGAAGACGGATCCCACCTCCTGACGATGAACCTGCCCAACCCGGCATCGTCGTGACGCGGCACGGCTCACACGGAAGGAAGGAGCCCCCGGAAGTCGATGCAGACGGCGTGACTCGTTCGACCTGGCCGCGGGTACCAGAGATTGCTACGACTCAGATGGCACCGGTCGAGGCGCGAGACGGTCGGGTTCTGTTCACGCTCGTCCTGCGACGTCCAGCGCCTCTTACGCGACGGGTGCTGGTGAGGTCTCGGTCGTCTCCTTCGTGACGGTGAGCGCGACGAGGGCAGCGGCGGCGAGGGCGGCAATCGTTGCGACGACGAAGGCGGCGGAGTAGCCGGCGCTGAGGGCTGTGTCACTGGTCGGGTCGGCGCTGGTGGCACTGACGGCGACTGCGGTGGCGGTGAGCGCGGCGAGGCCCAGCGCGGCGCCGACCTGCTGTGCGGTGTTGACGAGGGAGGAGGCGATGCCGACGACCTCGTGGGGGACAGCGCGTACGGCGGTGAGGGTAAGGATGAGGAAGCTGCTCCCGAGTCCGAACGAGGTGAGCAGGAGTGCCGGGGCGATGTGCATGAGGTACCGGGTCTCCGGAGTGATGGCCGAGAGCCAGAGGAAGCCGCCTGCGCCGAGGAGCAGGCCCGCGGAAGCGAGGAGCCGGGAGGGGACGCGCGAGGCCAGCGCGGAACCGACGCCGCTGCCGGCGATGATGCCGATGCTGAACGGGATGAACGCGAGGCCGGTCAGGAGGGGGTCGAGGCCGGCGACCTTCTGCAAATAGAGGGTGAGGAGGTAGAAGCCGCCCATGAGTCCGCCGCCAATGACGACGGTCGCGAGATAGGACCCGGCGCGATTGCGGTCGGTGAGGATCGTCAGGGGAAGCATCGGCGCTCGAGCCTGCCGCTGCCGGAGGACGAAGGTGAGAAGCGCGATCGCGGCTACCACGAGGGCGGCGAGTGTGAGTGGCGCGTCCCACCCGTTTTCTCCGGACTGGGTGATCCCGAAGACGAGGGACACGAGGCCGAGGGTCGCGGTGATCGCTCCCGGCAGGTCCAGGCGGCCGGTGCCGCGGGTGCTCTCCGGGAGGGTGCGGGTACCGGCGAGGACGGCGAGTCCGATCGGGAGGTTGATGAGGAACACGGATCGCCAACCGAGGGTGCTCGCGAGGACTCCGCCGATCAGCAGCCCGCCCGTGATCCCGATGCCCGACATCGCCGCGTAGACCGCGAGGGCCTTGTCCCGTGGAGCACCTGCGGGATAGGTCGTCGTGATCAGTGCGAGCAGGTTAGGGGCTGCGAGTGCCGCCCCAATGCCCTGGGCGGCGCGCGCGATGATCAGCGCTTCCGGGTTCCATGCGAGTCCGGCGACGACGGAGGCGGCGGTGAACAGCACCAGCCCGATGCGCAGCACCCGCCGCCTCCCGGCAAGGTCTCCGAGCTTGCCGCCGAAGAGAAGCAAACCGCCGAAAGCGAGGATGTAGGCGTTGATCACCCAGGGGAGTGTGCTCGCGCGCATGGTGAGCTCCGCCTGGATGGCGGGCAGGGCGATGTTCGCGATCGTGTCATCGAGAACGAGCATCAGCTGCGCGGTCGCGATGACCAGAAGGGCAGCGCCCGCGGTCCTCGAGGACGAGAGGGGGACGGCGGCGGAGCGGGTGGTCTTCACGATGGTTCTCCGAGTCGGCGGGTCAGTGGTGGAGGTGGTGCACGACGGCGTGGCCCTTGCCGCGGCTGATCAGCCAGCGGTTGACCGGCGTCGTGACCACGAAGGCCAGAGTGAGAGCGGCGATGAGAGAGCCCCAGAACAGGCCGCTCGTGACCCCCGCGTCCATCGCGCCGGGAACGGCGAGCATCGCGGTGTTGTCGATGATCTCCATCACCGCGATCGAGACAGTGTCGGCGGCGAGGGCGATCCCGACCGCCGCGCGCCAGGACACCCCGGCGCGCAGCACACCGCGCATGGTCAGCGCGTAGCCGAAGACGAACGCGAGGGCGATCGAAAGCACGACAGTGCCCGCGTTGTGCAGCCCGAGGCTCGTGCCGATGACCATGCCCAGGACCTCACCGATCGCGCATCCGGTCAGGCAGTGCAGGGTCGCGGTCGCGGCCATGCGCCACGGTGTGGCGCCAGCGGTGGTGTGCGTGCTGTGGTCGTGGGCGTGCTCGGTCATCGGTGCTCCTCGGGGTCGGTCCACGGGGTTCAACATACCCCCGGGGGGTATATTCCCGGTTTGCTCGACGATGTCCCGTGAACGAATGACGACGAGACATCAGACACCGTTCGGAAGCTGTCCTCAGCCCTGCGCGTCCGGCGGGAACATCCCGGTCGGCGGGGCGGCGTAAGGGAGCATGTCGCCTGATCGGTTCTCGTCCGTCGACGTCGCGAAGGGGCCGCTGGGTGAGAGTAGGACTCGCATATGCGGATCCAAATGATTGATCCAGTAGGCGCTCAAAGACCCGGCGCTCGTTCGAATCTCCTCCCACATCCGCCAGAGGGCTTCGATGCGGGTCAGTGCTTCGACGCTGCTCCACCACTCAGCCGCCCACCGGTCGCCGGCGGCCTGGCCCTTGGCCGTCACCCGGCGTCGATAGGAGGGCCGGAGGAACTTGCGGACCCACTCATCAGCGGATCCGAAGTACGTCGCCGGCACTTCCTCCTCGTCCACGTCCTCCACCTCAACGGGGTGCAGGCTGATGGGTCGAATCGGAGCCGAGAACACATCCGTGTCGACGTAGAACAGGTCCTCCTCGCTCATCGCTCACCCCGGAGACTCGCGTCCTGGTCCACATCGACGTCCGCCGCCGGCTGAGCCTCGAGCGGAGGCATCACCGTCACGACAGGCGAGACGGGTGCAGCGTTCGCGGGTCCGCTACTGGCGTCGTGGGCGGCGATGGAGGCGTTGATCGCGGCGACCTGCTCCTTCGGCCCGTTGTACCAGGGCACCGTGTCGACCAGGGCCGCGCGGGAGCCGGAGGAGAGCATGATGGCGCGGCCGCGGCCCATGCTGGTGAGGTCGGAGACTTCGAGGATCTTCTCTCGCCGCAGCGCCGAGGTGGTGGAGCGGACGCCCTTGTTGTAGCTGGCGGAGGTGGTCTCCTTGTCGTAGGTGCCGATCAGCTCGGAGAGGGTGCGTAGGAACTCGTCTTCCTTCCGCGACTCCGCCGGCGTACAGCTTCACGTTCGCGGCGGACCAGAGCTTGAGCATGCCGTCCTTGCCGAACACGCCGACGCCCTGGGACCAGGACTGGAACACGGCCATGATCGGGACTCCGCGCGAGCCGTAGTGGGAGTACAGGTCGGGGAGGTCCTTCCACCGGCAGACGTTCGCGGCCTCATCGAGGACGGCCACAAGGGGCGTCGCGAGGCGGCCTCCGAGGGAGCGCGCGGCGTGCTCCTCCGCGGCCTCGATCGTCGCGGCGGTCAGGGCGGTGACGAGGGGGCGGGCGGTTCCGGCGCCCTCCGTGGACAGCGCTGACCGCCGACGTGGCCGCCCCGCGGCCGTACACCTCGTGACGCCCCGGCGTCCGGCCGCTGGACCGGCCCCTCCTCCGCGGGTCGAGGGCTCCGCCCGGAGACGGCATGATCGCCTGATGGGACGCATCCGCTTCAGCAGTCCGGGCTGGGACGAGGACACCGACCGGGGTCCGGCACCCGATCCCGACCGGGCCCGGTACTCCCGGGACGACGGGGCGAGGTTCACCGCGATCACGCTCACCTGCCTGTCCGTCCTCCCGTCCCTCGTCCTGACGGCCGCGTTCTTCCTCGTACGGCTCCCTCCCCTGGACCGCGACGACCAGCCCGACTGGACGGCACCGGCCGCGGACGTCCTGGCTCCGTGGCTGCTGCTGTTCCTGCTCCCGCCGCTGGTCACGGGGCTGCTCGCCCGTCTGGTCGGCGGGCGGGACTCCTCCCACGGATTCCTCCCCTCCGCCGCGGTCTGCCTCGTGGTGATGGCGCCGTTCCTCGGACTCTCGGCCCTCTCGCTCCTCGGCTAGGCGCCGCCGCCCGGGAGCATCAGCATCGCGAATCCGGCGGTCGCAGCGGCCAGGACGACGCTGATCGGAACGGACCAGCGGGGCCGGTAGGCGCCGATGACGAGGGCGGCGAAGGCGAGGACCGCGCCGACCCCGACGACGGCGAACCACTGGAGGAAGGGCCACGCCGGCCCGGCGAGGCAGTCGATCGGCGGATCCTGGACCTCGAGGAATGTGCTGCGGTAGGTGCTCGCGCAGCCGGCGAGGAGCAGTCCGCTGACGGCGGCGCCGAGCCCGGCGAGCACACCGGCGACCACCCCTCCGATCGTCCCGACGAGGGCGAGCAGCGCCGCGACCGGCTCCGCGGCGGCCGTGCGACCGGGGCCTCCGGGCCGTCCGCCCCTCACGCCTGCAGGACCACCGCGCCGTAGTGGGTGCCGGCGCCCGTGCCCACCAGCAGCACCGACTCCCCCGGCTGCACGCGCGAGCGGTGCAGGGCCAGCGGGATCGCGCTGCCGATCGTGTTGCCGACCTCGCCGAGCGTGATCGTCATGCGGTCGCGACCCCAGAGGCGGGCCATGCCCTCGAGCCCGGCCGCGCTGGTCTGGTGCGGGACGACCCGGTCGATGCCGGGGAGCCCGGTCGAGAGGCCGGGGCGCACCTCCTCCAGGAACGCCGGGAAGTGCCGCAGCGCGTCGACGAGCAGCGCCTTGCCCTGCATGTCGAAGCGGAAGTCGGCGAGCCGGTCGGGCGCCTCCTCGATGCGGATCCGCGAGCCGAAGCCGCGCAGCTCCGCGTGGCGCACACCGCTCGGGCGGGTGCGGAAGTGCGTGGTGACCAGGCCCTGGCCCGGAGTCTCGGCGCGGCCGATCACGACGGCGGCGGCCGCGTCGCCGAAGAGCAGGGCGCTCTCGGGCTGGCCCGGGTCGATGCCGCGGCTGCCGCAGTCGGTCGAGACGATGAGCACGGTGTCGGCGCGCCCCGTGGCGAGGAGGAACCCCGCCTCCTGCAGAGCGAAGAGGAACGACAGGCAGGTGGCGCCGACGCTGTACGCCGAGACGTCGTCGAGGCCGAGGCCCGCCGCGAGCAGCGCGCCTCCGTCCGGGATCGCCTGCAGCTGAGTGCCCGAGGCGTTGAGCACCACGTCGACCGTGTCGAGCCCGGCCGCCGCGAGAGCCCGGCGGGCGGCGAGCAGGCCGAGCTCCAGCGGGTCCTCGTCGTCGGCCACCCAGTGACGGGTGCGCACGCCGGAGCGGCGCTCGGCCTCGTCGGCGGGCAGGCCGCAGAGCGCGGCGACCTCGGCGGTCGTGACGATCCGCTCGGGCAGCGCCTCGCCCGTGCCGAGGATGCGGAGCGGGAGGAGGTCGGGCACGCGGGCCCCTTCCTGCCCCGGGACGTGCGGAGCGAATCCCTGTATAGCGCGCCTCTGTACCTCCGCGCGCACTGTTCGGCGCGGTTTGACGGCACGGGCCCCCGCCGACACCATGGTCCCGGAGCGGGGGACGGATGGACGCGCGCGGATTCTGGGTGGTCGTGCCCTTCCTCGACGAGGAGAAGCTGCTCGGCGGCGCCCTCGACGCGCTCGCCCGCCAGACCGATCCGGACTTCACCCTCCTGCTCGTCGACAACGGCAGCACCGACGGCTCGCGCGCCGTGATCGAGGAGTTCCGCCGCCGGTGCCCGGAGCGGCAGGTCGCCGTGATCGACGAGGCGCAGAAGGGCACGGGAGCCGCCTCCGACACCGGCTTCCGCCACGCGATCGCCGAGGGCGCGACGGCCGTCGCCCGCACCGACGCCGACTGCCTGCCGAGCGCCGACTGGGTGGCGCGCCTCAAGGCCGACCTCCGCGCCGGCGCCCGCTTCGTCGGCGGCCGCCTGTCCCCGCGGCGGGACGAAGCCGTCTACCGCTGGTACGACGGCGTGCTCGGCACCGCGCTGATCCGCCTGATGGAGCACGCGCCGGCCGTCTTCTACCGCCGCCGCGGCCAGCGGTACCGGATGTTCATGGCCGCCGGCTGCAACCTCGCGATCGACGCCGCGCTGTACCTCCAGGTCGACGGCTTCCCGCGCTCGAGCATCGACGACACCGACGAGGACCTGGAGCTGCACCTCAAGGTCTGCCAGGTGATCGGGCGGAGCGAGGCGCTGCTCGACAAGCACGCGGTCGTGCTGATGTCGATCCGGAAGGGCAAGGCGCTCGGGTACCTGGGGATCCTGCTCTGGTACTGGGGCCGCAAGCGCGGGCTGGAGGTCGTCGATGTCCGATGAGCGCCGGCGCCGCGTGCTGATCACCGGGGCGACGGGCTTCCTCGGCGGCTACGCGGTGCGCGAGTTCCTGACCGCGGGCGACGACGTGCTCGCCACCGGTCGCGCCCCCGAGGCGCTGGCGCGGCTGGAGGAGGAGGGCGCCACGGTCCTCCGCGCCGACCTCGCCGAGCTGGGCGCGACGACCGTCGAGGCCGACGTGCTCGTGCATGCAGCGGCGCTCTCGAGCCCGTGGGGCACGTGGAGCGAGTTCGAGCGCGCGAACGTCGCGGGGACGGAGTCGATGATCGCGCTGGCCGAGCGCTGCGGGATCCGCCGGTTCGTCTTCGTCTCGTCGCCGAGCATCTACTCCGCCCGGCGCCACCAGTACCTGGTGCGGGAGGAGGAGGTCGACAACGCCAGCCGGATGAGCCTCTACATCCGCAGCAAGATCGAGGCCGAGCGGCTGCTGCAGGAGGCGCACCGCGCCGGCCGGATCCCCGAGCTCGTGATCCTGCGCCCTCGCGGCCTGATCGGCGTCGGCGACCCCAGCCTCCTCCCCCGCTTCGTCGCCGCGAGCCGCCGCCGCGGCATCCCCCTCTTCGACGGCGGCCGGAACCCCGTCGACATCACCTGCGTCGAGAACGCCGCGCACGCGCTGGTGCTCGCCGCCGACGCTCCCGTGGCCGACGGCGGCGTCTACAACATCACCAACGGCGAGCCCGCTCCGCTCGGCGACCTCCTCGAGCGCTTCTTCGCCGCGATGGGCGAGGAGCCGCGCTTCATCCGGGTGGACCTGCGCGTGCTGACCGCGCTCGCCGAGATCCTGGAGCGGGTCTACCGGCTGCTGCCCGGCCGCGAGCCGCCGTTCACCCGCTACACCGTGGCGACCCTCGCCTACGCGCAGACCCTCGACATCACGAGGGCGCGCACCGAGCTCGGCTACGAGCCGACCGTGCCGCTGGCCGAGGGCATCCGCCGGGTCGGCGAGCACCTGAGGAGGACGCGTGGCTGAGTCGTCGCTGCAGGTGATGGCGTGCGGGAGCACCGTCTTCCCGCTGTCCCGGGTGTTCCGCGGGAGGGGGCTCCCCCGCCGCGTCTTCCCCTCGAACGTCTTCCTCTACACGCACGCGAGCGGCCGACGGGTGCTCGTGGACACGGGCTACCCGCCGACGTTCCGCGGAACGGGCCTCATCGGACGGCTGTACGAGCAGATCCTGCCCGCGACGGTGCCGGACGACGAGACCGTCGACCAGCGGCTGCTCGCCCTCGGCCTGACCCCGGCCGACGTGGAGTTCGTGGTGCTCACGCACCTGCACCCGGACCACGTGGGCGGTGTGCGCTGGTTTCCGGACGCGACGTTCGTGCTGTCCTCGGGCCAGGTCGCCTCCGTGCGACGGAACCGGGTGCGCGAGGGGATCTTCCGCGCGCTCCTGCCGCCGTGGTTCGCGGCCGGGATCGTGGCGGACGAGCAGCCCGCGACGACGATCGCGGGGCTGACCGGATTCGACCTGTTCGGCGACGGGTCGCTGCTCGTGGTGCCGCTCCCGGGGCATGCGCGCGGGCACCTGGGGGCGCTCGTCGAGGGGCGCGTGCTGGTGGCCGGGGACGCGGCGTGGGGGCGGGAGTTCCTCGGCTGGTCCGGGCGCCTGCGCCGGCTGCCGCGGTTCATCAGCGACGACGCGCGGGCGCACGAGCGGACGTCCGAGGTGCTCGAGCGGGTGGAGGCGGCGGGCGTGCGGCTGCGCTTCTCGCACGACGCGTATCCGGAGGGGGACGTGCGGCTGGGTGGCGCGGCACCCGTCGGCAGGAAGTCGCCGACCTGACGGCGGGACGGCTCGCGTCGTACCCTCTCGTCCATGACGGACTACGCCCGACCGGCAGTCGCGGACCGCGTCTTCATCGGCGAGGACGGCCGACCCATCCCCTACGGCACTCGCTGGCAGGGTGAGTCGCCTCCGGACGAGAGCTACTCCGTCACGAGCGATCTCGAGCGTTTCCAGCCGCTGCACACCGTCGCGGACGCCCTGCTCGAGCACCTCGAGCGCACCTACGACGTCACGGTCGAGGACGACCCGGCCCTGGCCTCACGAGACGAAGCGGAGATCTCCTGAGCCGCCCGCGCCGTCCGCGTGACGCCGCGGTCGGTCGACGCCGCACCTCTGACGATCGTCTGGACCGTCTTCCCCGGTGTCCTCCTCCACGCCGGAGCACTGCACCGCTTCAACTACCCCGTCTGCGGCTGCGACGCCTGCGACGACGAGTGGACCGCCCTCGCGGACGACCTCGAGCGCACCGTCTTCGACGTCGTCGCGGGCCGCTACGAGGAGAGCATCGCCGCCGGGAAGGACGGCATCATCGTCGGCTACCGCATCGGGAGCGGCAGTGAGCTCGGCTGGTCGAGCGGCTACAGCAACGACGTCGGGGTGCATCACAGGATCGGCCACGACGGGCAGCAGCTGACCGCGCCCTTCAGTCGAGTGTGGGAGGCCTGGCCGGAACGCTGACGCCGCGGCCGGCCGATCCTCGCGAGGTCATCGACCTTGTCCGAAAAGTGAGGCGCCTCCCGCCTCGGGCCGCGAGATCTCGAGTTCCGAGGCTCGACCAGCCGGCGGTCGTCAGCGGGGCAGGTGCTCGTAGGGGACGCGGCGGCTCAGCCAGGCGAGCAGCCCGGCGGCGAGCGCCGCGATCGCCGCCGGGATGAGCAGCAGCCAGAGGGCCGATGTCACGGCGACGAGGACGAGCGCCGCCGCGGCGACGCCGGCGCCGATCGCGAAGTTCCAGCGCACATCCGTCGCCACTCCGCCCTCAGGACGCGCCCACAGCACGACGAGGGCCGTCGCGATCGGCCCGAGCAGCAGCCCCAGCACGAACCAGCGCCAGCGCGAGCGGCCCTTCTGCTCGGCCAGACCGGCGGTGACGATCGCGAGTCCGAACCAGATCCAACCGGAGTCCTCGGTGAGTGTCATGCGTGGAGCCTAGGGCGCGGGCAATATCACCCCGGCGAGGTCGCCGATCGGGCACGTGGGCCTGTCGCGCGCGTCTCCCGCCCAGCGGTCCACGGTACGGCCGCCGACCTCCGCCGCTACCCGGGCACCACCGCGAAGGCGACCCCGACGACGACGCCCAGCACGAGAGCCGCCGAGCCGAACCCGATCAGGAGGGCGAACGTCAGCGGACGGGTCTCGCGGAAGCTCATCGTGCCGGGGATCAGCTCGTTGATCTCGGAGGGGCTGAGCGTCTTCTCCGCGGCGGGCGGCGCCTCGATCTCCTGCCGACGAGCGGCTCCGGTCAGGCGCGCCCACACGCTCCGGCTACCGGTGTGCACGCCACGCGCCGCCGGCACGAGCGGCGTCGTCACGGCGGCGACGACGGCCCGCAGATCCTCGATCTCCCAGTCCGCCCCTCGGAGCCGCAGCGACCGGCTCTCGTCCGACAGGAACAGGATGAGCGACGGGGGGAGATTGATCCCCTCACTGTTGGGGCCGGCGGGCACCCACGCGAGCAGCGCCTTCGCCGACGGGTCGGCGCGGTCGAAGGTCACGACCCTGCCTCGAGCGTCCGTGCACTCGATCGCCCGGTCCGAGATCCGGAGGGACGCGGTGGCGAGGAACCGCCGGTTGCGAAGCGCCAGCACTCCGACGACCACCAGAGCCACCGCGGTGGCGAAGCCGAACAGCCCGAGGTAGACGGCCAGCGCGGCACCGCGGTCGTCGGCGACCGCGACTCCCCAGACGCTCCCCGCCAGCAGGACCAGCGCGGGGAGGACGGCGACGGGCCTCAGCCGTCGCGACTCGTTCTTCTGCCGGGCCCTCGAGGGCCGGAACTCGCGAACCGGCTCCGAGCGGTCCGTCCGTCGCCGCTCCATCAGGCGGACGCGACGGACGGAGAGCCGGTGCGGACGCGGTTCCGAAGAGGGTCGTCGAGACTGCGGCGCATGGCGTCAGGGTAGCGGTGGCGTTCCGTCGGGCCGCGCTCACGACCGAGCCTTCGCGTGGTTCCGGCTTCGCGCGATCCTCGTCGTGTCCTCTCCCTTTTTCGACGCCCTCGCCCAGGCACCGGAGGGTGAGCGGACGCGGCGCGCCTGTCGATCCGCGCGGGACGTCACCGCACGACAGGTCGGCCCCTCCCGAGGTGCCGCCGCCGAGCACGATCATCCGAGCGAGGGCTCGTCCGGGTCGACAGACTGGGCTGGTGTCCTCACCGATGACGATCCGCGCCGTGCCGACCTCGGCCCAGCGTGAGGAGATGCACCTCAGGCGCCATCTCGCAGAGAGCAGGCGAGTGCTGCCTCTCGCGGCCGTCCCCGGCGATCTGCCTCCTCAGGACCTTCCGTACCGGGCAGCGCGCTCGGCGCACGCGGGACGCCGGGCGCGGCGGCAGCCCGCCGGGGGCCGAGCGCCCTGACGCGACTCCCGCGCCGCCGGCCACACGACGCCCCCACCCGACGCCCACGCACCCACTCCAGACAGGACCCGCCATGCCCTCCTCCCTCTCCCACCCGGCGAGCCGCTGGGCTCTCGACCACATGCCTCTCACCGCGCAGGCGGTCCGGGAGCTCGCTCCGGTGCTCTCCGGGAAGAAGCTGGCGATCTGCCTCCACGTCGAGCCCAAGACCGCCGCCCTCGTGTCGCTCCTCGTCGAGGCCGGGATGGACATCGCTCTGACGGGCTCGCCCGGAACCACGAAGGACGACGTCGCCGACGACCTCCGCGCCCTCGGCGTGCACGTGCACACGCAGCAGAGCGACGGCGAGGCGGAGCACCTCCGCAACATCGAGAAGGTGCTCGAGCACGATCCCGACCTCACCCTCGACAACGGCGCCGACCTCACCCTGCGCCTGATCAATTCGGGCGTCCCGGACCACTACCTCGGCGGCACCGAGGAGACCACCACCGGCGGCATCCGCCTGCGGGAGAACAGCGCGACCCTGCCGCGACCGGTCGTCGTCATCAACGACTCGCCCCTCAAGCTGATCGTCGAGAACGAGTACGGGGTCGGCCAGAGCGTCGTCCAGGGCTTCATGAACGCCACGAACCTCATGATCCCCGGCACGCGCGCCGCGGTCATCGGCTACGGCCCGTGCGGGCGCGGGGTCGCCGACACCCTCGCGCAGCTCGGAGCGCGGGTCTCCGTCGCCGACGTCGACCCGATCCGCTCGCTGCAGGCGATCCTCCGCGGCCACCGTGTCGGACCCGTCGCCGACGTCCTCTCGGACGCGCAGTTCGTCTTCACCGCCACCGGCGCACCCGGCGTCATCGGCGCCGCGGAGATCGACGCGTTCGCCGACGGCGCTGTGATCGCCGGCGTCGGTCACTTCCCGTGGGAGATCGACGAGGAGGCCCTCGCGGCCGCCACGGAGTCGACCACCGAGTTCGCCGACGGACAGCGCCGGCAGGGCATCCGCCTGAAGAACGGCAAGCAGATCGTCCGCCTCGAGAACGGCCGGATGATCAACCTCACCGCGGCCGGCGGCAACCCGATCCAGGCGATGGACCTCGGCCTGACCCTGCAGGCCCGGAGCCTCGCCGCTGTCGTCACCGCGGACCTCGACGCCGTCGTGCAGCCCGTCCCGGCCGACGTCGAGCACCGCATCGCGACCGACCTCGTCGCCCTCCTCAGCCGCTGAGGGGCGAGCGGCGGGTCCTCGGCGGCGATCCGCGGGGCGGCGGCGGCGCACCTCAGAAGACGGCGATCGGATTGACCGGAACGCCGGTGAGCCCGAGCAGGCGCGGTGGGGCCACGCTGAGCAGGAACGACCAGCGGGACAGCTCGGCGCAGACCACGGCGAGCTGCTCCACGTCCGCACTGTCGATGAGGGGCATGCCCAGCCGTGCGAGCGCGACCATGTGCATCGGCATCGGCATCTCGGGATCGTGAGGGGGGAAGCTGTCGCCGACGTCCCCCGCGTAGAGCGCCACGCCCCGGTCATGCATCCAGGTCACGGCGTCGACGGTCATGCCGGGGGCCTGCTCCTCCGAGTCCCAGGAGAAGCCCCACCCGCTGCGGACGACGAGCGCGTCGCCAGACTGCAGGGGGACGCCTCCCCGGCGCTCGGCCGCGTCGAGGTCGGCGGCGACGATCGCGTGCGCCGCCGGCAGCCTCCCCTGCGGCGCGAGGTCGAGGAGGACTCCGCGCGTGACGATGCCCTCGGCGAACGAGGAGGTGGATCCGTGCATCACTCCGCCGGCGGTGACGGCTTCGGCGAGAGGCCGGCCCGGGTAGACGACTCCGTCATCGACGGGCAGGTGCGCGAACGCGTCCAGGTGGGTCATCGCCGGGTGGTGCGGAGTCACGATCAGCACCTCGGACATGCCCATCGGAGGGGTTCCGGTGTAGAGGAGCGCCTGCTGCACCGGGGGCGACGGCGGAGCGGCGGGCGCGAAGGGGCCGCCCAGCATCGACGCGGGAGCCACGGGGAGGGCGAGCGAGACCCAGCGGCCGGTCCTCACCTCCTCCGCGGCACGTCGCCGTGCGGCGTCGTCGATGAGGGTGAGCGTGCCGAGCTCGTCCTCCGCGCCCCATCGGCCTCGGTCGTCGGGGAGCTGCGTGCCGGTCATGGGATGTCCTGTCGGATCGATGTGGTCCGGGGTGTGGTGCACACTCCAGGGAGGGGACTGCAGAAGCAGGTCCCTGCAGGCTACCTCGTGAAGCAGGTTCCTGTTTCTTTGAATCACCCGGGAGGGATGTCGGCGTGGACGACGACGAGGGACTCGAGGCCGTCCTCGGCTGGAACGCGGTCAAGGTCGCGCGGATCATCGGCGCGCGCATCACCGCCGGGCTCGCGGAGCACGACGTGAGCCTGGTGCAGTTCGGCGTCCTCTCCTGCCTCACCGGCGGAGCGCAGCTGACCTCGGCCGAGATCGCCCGCGCGGTCTTCGTCCGCCCGCAGACGATGTCCGAGGTCCTCGACGGCATGGAGCGGCGAGGGCTGATCGAGCGTGTCGGAGTCCGCGGGAAGGGCCGACGCACACCCATCCGTACGACCGCCGACGGGGAGCGCGTCCTCACCGCGGCGCGCGCGGTCGCGCTCGCGACCAACGACCTCAGCGACGTCGGCCTGAGCGCCCCCGCCGCCCAGCAGCTGAACGACCTCCTGCTCACCGTCATCCGGAACGCCGAGGAGCCGACGGGAGCCGGGTTCGGGTCCTGACGAGGTCGAAGCCGGGCTTCGGAGCATCGCCGACGCAGGACCTCGTCCAGACGGTGTTCACAACGAAGGATGGATCTGCTCCAGGACCCCGCGATCCGCGCGGAACGGGCGCCGGAGCCTCATCCTTCCTCCGTCGTGAACAGGATCAGCCGAGCGGGGCCGACGAAGGACGTCCGCCCGGGCGCCCTCTTCCGGACGTGGCCGGAAGAGGGCGTTGCCCACGGCGCTCGCAGCTGTCACGGTCGCAGGGCGGCCGACGACGGCCGACCCGACCGGAAGACCCCATGCGCCTCCGAAGCACTGTCCGCCCGCTCGCGCTCCTCACCGGCGCCCTCCTCCTCGGGACCGGCCTCGCCGCCCTCGACGGGCCGCTCACCGGCACCGCGGCCGCGGCTCACGCGGCCGACGCTCCCGTCGCGGGCGGGCGCGTCGTGGGCTGGGGATACGACGAGGACGGTCGGGCGAGCGCCCCCGAGAATCTGACCGACGCCGTCTCCATCGCGGCCGGCCAGTACTACGGCGTCGCGGCGAGGAGCGACGGCACAGTGGCCGTCTGGGGTGACAATCTCGAGGGCGGCCCCATCCCGGCGGACGACCTCCGCGGCGTCGCGGCCGTCTCCCCCGATCTGGCGCTTCTCGAGGACGGCACCGTCGCACCGCTCTTCCCCCCGGAGGACCGGTACACCGAGCCGCCGGCGGGGCTGAGCGGCGTCACCGCGATCGACTCGAGCGGCACCCACAGCGTCGCGCTCCGCGACGACGGGACAGTGGCGATCTGGGGATACGACCAGGGGCGAGTGCTGGAGGCGCCTCCCGGTCTGGACGACGTCGTGGCGATCTCCGCCGCGTCCTTCCACACCCTCGCCGTCACGAGCGACGGCAGCGTCGTGAGCTGGGGCTACGACGGCCCCGACGACATCTTCGCGGGCTACTCCGACATCGTCGCGGTCGCGGCGGGACGGACCCACGACCTCGCCGTCCGCGCCGACGGCAGCGTCGTCGCCGAGGGGAGCGACAGGGACGGAGAGAGCGACGTCCCCGCCGGGCTGACCGGTGTCGTCGCGGTCGCCGCCGGGTACGGGCACAGCGTGGCGCTCCGCGAGGACGGCACCGTCGCCGCCTGGGGCGACGACGGTGCCGGCCAGTCCACGGTTACCGCAGGACTGAAGGGGGTCACCTCGATCGACGCCGGCTACGGCTTCACCCTCGCCACCGGGACCCGTCCCGTCCTCACGGCTGCCGCGCCTCCCACGGCGACGGTCGGCACTCCGTTCTCCTTCGCCTTCGGAGGGGATGCGCGCCTCGCGGACCACACCCTCGCCAGCGGGACGCTCCCGCCCGGGCTGACCCTGACTCCCGAGGGGTTCGTGACGGGCACGCCCGCAGAACCCGGAACCTCCGACTTCACCGTCACCGCGACCAACTCCTTCGGAACGACCACCATCGCCTCCCGGCGGATCACCGTCGAGGCCGCCCCGCCTGCACCCGTCGCGCCGACGATCAGCGGAACCGTCGCAGCCGGCGTCGTCGGCTCGGCCTACGACTTCACCTACGCGGTCGCGGGAACTCCGGCGCCCGTCGTGACTGTGTTGTCGGGCGCCCTGCCCCCGGGTCTCACCCTCGATCCGACGGGGCGCCTCACCGGCACTCCGACCAGGACCGGCGCCTACGTCTTCACCGTGCAGGCCGCCAGCACCGCCGGAACCGCGACCGCGCAGAGCACTCTCACCGTGTCCCCTGCGTCCGCGACCGCGAAGGCCGACCTTCGCGTCGACGTCTTCGCTCCGACCACCGCGGTGAAGGGGAGGACGTTCACGTACACGCTCATCACGAGGAACGCCGGACCCTCCACGTCGACGTCCGTCTACTCGAAGGTGATCCTCCCGCCGGGGGTGCGGTTCGTCTCCGCGACGGGGAAGTACACCCGCATCGGCAGCGTCGTGGTCTTCCAGCGCTCCAGCCTCGGCAACGGGCGGATATCCACCGAGAAGATCACCGTCACGGCCGTGAGCGCAGGCACGGGCACAGCGCTCGCAACCACCTTCTCCGTGAGGACTCCGGATCCGTCGATCCGCAGCAACGCCGACACCGCCGCCACCACCGTCCGCTGAGGAGGGTCGGGCGGGCGACGAGACCCTCCCGCCCGTCCTCGGGCATCACGCCGGGCGCAGCCAGTCCGTGATCGCGCCGACGACCTGGTCGAGGTGGGACTCGAGCAGGAAGTGTCCGCCGTCGACGAGCTCGATGCGCGCGTGGGGCGCGTCGCGGAGGAAGGCCTGCGCGCCGGCGGGGGCGAAGATCTCGTCGTTCCGGCCCCAGACGGCGAGGACGGGGACTCCGGACTCGCGGATCCAGGCGTGCACGGCGGGATAGAGCTCGCGGTTGGTGGCGTAGTCGCGGAAGAGCGCCAGCTGCACGTCGTCCTGGCCGGGGCGGGCGAGGAGCGCGAGGTCGTGCTCCCAGGCGTCCGGGTCGACGGCGCTGGAGTCGGGGACACCGTGGGTGTACTGCCATTCGACGGCCTCCCGGCCGAGGGCCGGTCGGAGGGCGTCGCGCGTCCCGGCGGTCCGCTCGGCGGCGTCGGCCCAGATCGGGTCCCAGAAGCCGGGCACGAAGCCCTCCTCGTAGGCGTTGCCGTTCTGCGAGATCACGGCGACGACCGCGGACGGATCAGCGAGGGCGAGGCGCCAGCCGACGGGGGCGCCGTAGTCCTGGACGTAGATCGTGTACCGGGTCACCCCGATGGTCTCGAGGAAGCGGCCGGTCACCGCGGTCAGGGCGGCGAACGTGTAGTCGAAGTCCTCGATGGAGGGCGCGGACGAGCGTCCGAAGCCGATGTGGTCGGGGGCGATGACGCGGTAGTGGCCGGCGAGGGCGGGGAGGAGGTGGCGGAACATGTGCGAGCTGCTCGGGTACCCGTGCAGCAGCAGGAGGACGGGCGCGTCGACGGGCCCGGCCTCCCGCCAGAAGACGTCGAGTCCGTCGACGGACACGGTGCGGTGATGGACGACGACCATGGCTAACCCCTTCAAGTAGATTTACTGGTTAGTCGGACGCTAGCATGGATCGAACGGGCCGCACGGCGCGGGAGGACGGGGAACGATGGATCGGGACGAGGAGCTGCTCCTGGCGGTGCTGAACAGCGCGCCCGTGGTGGACGGACGGCCGACGGACGACCTCGGCGACGCGTCCGGTCGCGAGCTCGCGCGGCAGTGGGGCGGAGTCGGCACCGAGGACGAGCTCGAGCAGCTGCGCCGTGCCCGCGACGCGCTCCAGGCCGTCGTGCGCTCGGGCGCGCCCGCGGCCGTCGCGGAGCTCGCGGACCTGGTCGCGCACGCCGTGCGCACCCCGCGCGTCACCGGTGAGGGCGTCGTGTGGGAGCTGAGCGCTCCCGAGCCGGTTCGACTCGCGGTGGAGTCGGTCCTCGCCTGGTCCGCTGTGAACACCCGGTTCCCCGGGCGGCTCCGCGCCTGCGCGAACGACGAGTGCAACCTCTTCCTCCTCGACCGCAGCCGCCCCGGCACCGCCAAGTGGTGCTCGATGGCGACGTGCGGCAACCGGATGAAGGCCCGCGCGCACGCGAGCCGGTCGCGGGACTGAGCGCGGCCGGGAGGCGGACGCCGTCGATCTAGCGGGGTCGCACGTCGTAGGTGACCCGGAGGAGCCCGTCCCCCTCGCTGCTGTGATGGCCTCGGAGAGTGAGGAGCACGTCGCCGGTGAGGTCGCCGAAGAGGCGGTGACCCTGTCCGATCAGCACGGGAGCGATCGAGACGGTCAGCTCGTCGACGAGGCCCGCCCTCAGGAACGCCTGGATGGTGCGGCCTCCGTCGATGTAGACGCGGTCTGCCGCTCCGGCGTCGAGCAGCAGCGCCGCCTCCTCGACGGAGTGAGCCACCTCCACTCTGCCGTCCGCCTCGATCGTGGTGCTCAGCACGACGACCCGCTTCCCCTCGAACGGCCAGGCGTCGAAGCCGAGGACCGTCTCGTAGGTGGAGCGCCCCATGACGAGGGTGTCGATCGTCGGGAAGAACGTCTCCCAGATGAGCGCGGGGTGGGCCGTCGCCTCCGCGGTGTGAGGTCGCGGGGCGGGATCGGTGAGCCAGTCGAGGTCTCCGCCCGGTCGCGCGATGAAGCCGTCGAGACTCGTGCCGATGAACACGCATCCCGTCCACGATCGGCTCTCTGCCATGACCAGCCTTTCCGAAGAGCGTCGAGTGCGAGGGCAATGATCGCAGGGGAGGCGTCGCGACCGGACGGCCATCAGGATCCCGGCGCGGCATCGGCGGTCGGCCGCCCGAGACGCTCGGCCGCGCGCGGATCCGCTGAGTACGCTCGGGACATGCAGCGCACGGTGGGCGGAGTCGTCATCGAGGTCGTCCACTCGAGGACCGGTGACGCGACCCGGACTCCCGACGGCCCGATCCAGCTGTGGAGGAGCACCCTCTCCGGAGCAGGCATCGATCACACCGCGACGGTCGCCGTCGCCGGCACGTCGACGGAGCCGGACGACGACGTGATCGCCACCGTCCTCGACGTGGCCGTCGTGGAGTACGTCCCCGTCTCCGAGGATTCGAGCACGACTCCGGCGTTCCGCGAGTGGAAGCGGGACCACGCGTCCGAACTGCATCAGCTCGTGGCGGCGCTTCGAGCTGGCAGCTGACTCCTGCCGGGCGAGCAGCGGATGCTAGGCGCAGCGCAGCCGGGCCGTCGATGCGGACGCCTGCGCTCGAGCGCGCCGCAGGGCCTCCTCGCGTCCGGCCGCGTCGAGGCGGGCGGGACCGTAGGTGACCACCGGAGGCAGGACGTCGTAGCCGACGAACTCGAGCATCCCGCGATGGATGTGGAAGAGGAACGACTGCAGGTCGCCGTAGCCGTCGGCGGCGCCGGGCGCGAAGGCCGCTTCGCCACCTCCCGTCGTCAGCAGGAGCATCGCGCTCCTGCCGCGCAAGCCGCCCTCGGCGAAGACGCCGTGCTCGCCTCCGAACGTCGCGCCCATCACGAAGACCCGGTCGATCCAGCCCTTCATGATCGCCGGCATCGAGAACCACCACAGGGGGAACGAGAGCACCAGGAGATCCGCCTGCAGCAGCTCGTCGAGATCGCTCGTGACGGGCTCCCCGAGCGTCTTCTCGAGGACCGCGGTCATCTGCTGCGCCTGCGGCTTGAAGTAGCCGGAGCCGGCCGCGAACTGGTCGCGGTGCAGCACCGGGTCCCGGCCCTCGGCGTACAGGTCGAGCCGGCGGACCTCCATGCCGTCGGCCCTCAGCTGCTCGAGGACCGCGTCCGCCTGCGCCGAGGAGAAGGACCGCTCCTCGGGATGGGCGTGGACGAGCAGAGCACGGCGAGCAGGAGCGGCCTCGGAAGCATCGGTCATGCGGCCGATCATATCGACCATTCGCGATATGTCGCTAGATCGAGGCTCCGAGCCGCTTCAGGAGCCCGTCGACGTCGGCGTCGCTCCTCCGGTAGTGGGTGTACTTCCCGACGCGCGTCGAGCGGACGAGGCCCGCGCGCTCCAGGGATCCCATGTACGACGAGATGGTCGACTGCGCGAGACCGCTCTTCGCGGCGAGATGGGTGACGCAGACCCCGAACTCGGCGCGGTCGGCGATCGGCTCGAACTCGCTGAACGACGCCTCGGGAGAGCGGAGCCACTCCATGATCTGCAGTCGCGTGGGATTGCCCAGCGCCTTCAGCACCTCGACCAGTCCCGTGTCCACCGCGCCATTCTCCCCTGCTCGCCGACCGGGCGCCTCCGCGCCGGAATCACCCTCCGCCCGGACGCACCCCGCTCACGGCAGCAGGATCACCTTGCCGTCGAGCGTCCGGGACTCGGCGAGCTCCATCGCCTCGACGATCCCCGTGAGCGGGAAGCGGGCGGCGATGTTGGCCGTCAGCGAGCCGTCGGCGAGGAGTCCGAGCACGCGGCCGAGGTCCTCCTCGAGCCGCGCACGGAAGCGCGCGGGGCGCAGCGAGTGGCCCGCCCAGAGGTCGTAGAAGACCGCGCGCCGGCCGTTGGGGGCCAGCTGGTAGGCCTGGATCCGCGCGAGCTGGCGGAGGAACGGGGGCCAGATGCTCCCGGTGCTCGCGCTGACGATCGCGTACGCGACGAGGGTGCCGCCGGGCGCGAGCAGCGACCACGCCAGCCGGGTCGTCGCTCCGCCGACGTTGTCGAAGACGGCCTGCACTCCGCCGGGAGCGAGCTCGCGCACGCGGGCGGCGAGGTTGGGATCGGCGTAGTCGACGGGCTCCACTCCGGCCGCTCGGAGGGCCTCGTGGTGGCGGGGCGAGGCGGCGCCGATCACGCGGATCCCCTCGAGGCGGGCGAGGCGGTGCACGAGGCCGCCGACTCCGCCGTTCGCGCCGAACAGGAGGATCGTGTCGCCGCGGGAGACCCGGGCCGAGCGGTGCAGCATCTGCCACGCCGTCACTCCGTTGACCACGACGGCCTCGGCGTCCTCGGACGCGACTCCGTCGGGGACGAGAACGCAGTCGCGGGCGGCGACGCGGGCGTGACCCGTCCAACCGCCGGTCTTGGTGAGGGCGGCGACCCGGCGGCCCTCGAGCGACGCGTCGCCGCCGGGGCCGACCGCGAGGACCCGGCCGACGAGGTCGTAGCCGGGCGTGAAGGGGAACGGCGGCTGGGCGAAGTAGCGGCCGCGGCGCATCGACTGCTCGGCGAACGAGATGCCGGTGGCCTCGACGGCGACGAGCAGCTCGCCGGCCGCGGGAGGCTCGACCGGTGCCTGCTCGAGGAGCAGTCCGGACGGCTCGACGATCCCGGGGAGGACGAGGCGGGTGGTGGTGCGGGGAAGGGTGGTGGACATTAGGGGCTCCTGGAGGTTGTGGTGAGTGACTGGACAGTCACATCGGCGGGCATGAGGAAGAGGGTGGCGAAGAGGAGGAGGGGAGGAAGAAGAGGAGCAGACGGGAGGACCGCGGACTCAGTCGCGGTGCCGGATGCCGTCGGAGACGATGCGGGCCCACTCGGAGTCGACGCCGCCGAGGTCGGTCTGCACGATCAGGTGGCAGAGCTGCCCGTAGGCGATGAAGCGCTGCACGGCCGGGCCGTCGGCTCCGGAGACGACGGTGACCGTCCGGACGACCGCGGAGATCCCGCGGCGCACTGCCTCGCGGATCTCGGGGACGTCGCACGCGCTCTGCGCCTGTGACTGCAGCATGATCAGGTCACGGTCGGCGATCAGGTCGATGTAGGCGACGGTCATCGCCTCGAGCCGGTCGGCCGGGTCCGAGGAGGGCGAGGCCTCCCCCGCCGCCGCGAGCGTGGACGCCACCTGCTCGTAGCAGCGGTCGACCGCGGCGACGAAGACGCCGAGCTTGCCCGGGAACAGGCGGAAGACGTAGGCGGGCGAGACGCCGGCCTCGGCCGCGACCTCGGTGATCGGAGTCGCGGCGTAGCCGGTGCGCGCGAACACGTGGAGCGCCGCCGCGGTGATCCGCTCGCGCTGCGCCTCGGCGGTGGAGCGGGTGGAGGGGGAAAGCATGTGACTGATCGAACACTTACTTCGCTCGTGTGTCAAGAGCGGCGGCCGGACGGATAGAGACAGCGGCCCCGATCAGGGGCACCCCACGATCCGGTCCGGCACGCGGCAAGGGCAGGCCTACCGATCGTGGAGCCCGCCTACGTCTTCCGCCTGTTCCCGGGCAAGCTCGGCGTCTTCGTCGCCGCGGTCGACCGCTGCTACGAGCAGGTGGCGTCCACGC
>NZ_PSTO01000039.1:0-30469 GCF_002930975.1 Rathayibacter sp. AY1A3
GGCCGGGGTCTCGAGGGGAGGGCTGCGCCCGCTGCTCGATCAGCAGGAGGGCGCCGCTCAGGCCTCGACCCAGGTCCAGGTGCCGGCCGGGCCGTCGACCGAGACGTCGCCGCGGGAGCGCGTCACGGTGAAGATCGTCTCCTCCCCCGTGTCGTGCGCGACGACCCGGACCGGCGTCGCTCCGTCCTGCCCCGGGAACACCCTCAGCTCGAGCCCGTCGAGGTAGTCGTACTCGGCCGAGTCCTGGCGGGCCCCCACCGGGATCACCGCACCCTCGCGCACGTACAGCGGCAGCGAGTCGAAGCCGTGGACCTCACGGCGCCACTCCCCCGTCGAGACGATCCGCTCGCCCGTCCACCAGCTCGTCCACGTCCCGCGCGGGAGGTAGAACTCGACCGTGCCGTCCTCGGTGAACACCGGAGCGACGAGCAGGTCGTGCCCGAGCAGGTACTGCGTGTCGAGGTGGGCGGCGCTGCGGTCGTCCTCGAACTCGAGCGCCATCGGGCGCATGATCGGGACGCCGGTGCTCGCCGCCTCCGCCCCCGCCGCGAAGAGGTAGGGCATCAGCGAGAGCTTCAGCCGGGTGAAGAGCCGGGTGACCTCCACGGCCTCCTCGTCGAACGCCCACGGCACGCGCACCGACGAGGATCCGTGCAGCCTCGAGTGCGAGGAGAGCAGGCCGAACGCGAGCCAGCGCTTGAACACTCCGGGATCGGGCGTGCCCTCGAACCCGCCGATGTCGTGCGCCCAGAAGCCGAACCCGCCCAGGGCGAGCGAGAGGCCTCCGCGCAGGGTCTCGGCCATCGACACGTAGGAGGAGGTGTTGTCCCCGCCCCAGTGCACCGGCAGCGACTGCCCGCCGACCGTGGCGCTGCGGGCGAAGAGGACCGCGCGGCCCTCGCCGAGCTCCTGCTCGAGCACCTCGTGCACCGCGCGGTTGTAGAGCTGGGTGTACCAGTTGTGCATGGCCTCGGGGTCGGTCCCGTCGGCCCAGACGACGCCCTCCGACGGGATCCGCTCGCCGAAGTCGGTCTTGAAGGAGTCGACGCCCTGGCGCACGAGGACGCGGAGCTTCTCCTGGAACCAGGAGGTCGCCTCCGGATTCGTGAAGTCGATGAGCGCCATGCCGGCGACCCACATGTCCCACTGCCAGACGTCGCCGGAGGCCGTTCTGAGCAGATACCCCTTCTCGCGCCCCTCGGCGAACAGCGGCGACGCCTGCGCGATGTACGGATTGATCCAGACGCAGGTGTGCAGCCCGCGCTCGTGCAGGCGGGCGAGGATCCCCTCGGGGTCCGGGAAGGTGCGCGGGTCCCACTCGAGGTCGGTCCACTGGAACTCGCGCATCCAGAAGCAGTCGAAGTGGAACGCCGACAGCGGCAGCTCCCGCTCCGCGAAGCCGTCGATGAAGGAGTTCACCGTCTCCTCGTCGTAGCTCGTGGTGAAGCTGGTCGTCAGCCACAGTCCGTAGCTCCAGGCGGGCACGACGGAGGGGCGGCCCGCGAGGCCGGTGTAGCGCCGCAGCACGTCCTTCTTCGTCGGGCCCTGGATCACCAGGTACTCCAGCGCCTCGCCGCCGACCGAGAACTGCACGCGCTCGACCGCCTCGGAGCCGATCTCGAACGACACGAGGCCGGGATCGTTCACGAGCACGCCGTAGCCGCGGCTGGAGAGGTAGAACGGGACGTTCTTGTAGGCCTGCTCGGAGGAGGTGCCGCCGTCGGCGTTCCACACATCCACGGTCTGGCCGTTCTTCACGAAGGGGCCGAAGCGCTCGCCGAGCCCGTAGACCAGCTCGCCGACGCCGAGGTCGAGCTGCTCGTGCAGGTAGGCGGCTCCGTCCGGTCCGGTCAGGTAGCCCTGCGCCTTGTGCCCGGAGCCGGTGAGGCGCGTGCCGGTCGAGGTGTCCCAGAACTCCAGCGACCACGGAGCGCCCTGCCTGATCCGGACCTCGAGGTCGCCGGTGCGCAGCACGCCGCCGGACTCCGTCACCTCCGCCGCTCCGACGTCGCCCCCGGCCAGCTCGAAGCCGGGCCGCACCGCCGTCCCGCGCCAGTGCTCGATCCGCACCCGCGCGACCCCCTCGGCCGGCGAGGACACCGTGACCGTGAGCGCCGGCCGGTTGAGGACGTCGCCGCGGCCCTGGATGACCCGGGTCGGGGCGATCACCTCGAGCGTGGTGCCGTCGGTGCGGATGTCGTACGCCTCCTGCGCGAACAGGGGCGTGAATCCGGCCCGCGTCTGCCAGAACCCGTCGGTGAACTTCATGGGGGTGCCTTTCGATGGCGCGCCGGCGGATCCCGTGAGGGAGGCGCCGACGGGGGAGAGAGGGCTACTTGACCGCGCCGGCGGTGATGCCGCGGGTGAGGGTGCGCTGGAAGATCAGGAAGAAGATCAGCGTCGGGAGAAGGCCCAGGAGGGCGCTCGCGCTGGTCGTGGTGACGTCCATGATCTTGTCGCCCTGGAGGCTCGAGATCGCGATCGGGACGGTCTGCGTCGCGTCGCTCACCAGGAAGACCAGCGGGATGAGGAACTCGTTCCAGGTCCAGATGAAGAAGAAGATCATCAGCACCGAGAGGGTGGGCCGCGAGATCGGGACGATCACCCGGGTGAGGACCTGCCACTTCGAGGCGCCGTCGAGAGCCGCGGCCTCGAGGATCTCCTTCGGGAAGGTGCCGTAGACGCTCGAGAGCAGATAGGTGCCGAACGCCGACTGGATGACGGTGAAGATGACGATGACCGACAGCTGGGTGTCGTAGATCCCGACCGCTTTGAACATGTAGTACAGCGGGTAGAGCAGGGCCTCCTGCGGGAGCATGTTCGCCAGCAGGAACAGGACGATGATCCAGCTCCGGCCGCGGACCCGGCCGATGCCGATCGCGTAGGCGTTCAGCACCGAGAGGGCGACGGCGAGGATCGCGACCGACCCCGAGATGAGGATCGAGTTGCCGAGCTTCTCGGGGAAGTCGACGCGGCTCCAGAAGGTCGAGAGGCCGTCGAAGGAGAGGCCGGTCGGGAAGGCGAGCGGGCCGTTCGCCGAGTACTCCGCGGGGGTCTTGAAGGAGTTGAGCAGGATCAGCAGCACCGGGCTGATGATCACGAGCCCGATCACCACGGCGACGGCGAGGATCACCCAGTCGCCGAGAGTGCGCTTCGTCGTGCCCTTCGCGGGCTTGGCGGGACGGGAGGACGAGAGGTCCGCGTCCTGCGTGCCGGCCTGGGTGAGGGGCAGCGTCTCGATGGCCGACATCAGCGGGCTCCTTCGCTGCGCTCGACGCGCTCCTGGGCGCGGATGAACAGCACGGCGAGGATCACGATGACGATCGTGAGCGCGGTCGCGATGGTGGCGCCGTAGCCCACCTGCTGCTTCTGGAAGAACTCGGTGTACGAGTAGTAGGAGGGGACGATCGTGGAGTCGCCGGGGCCGCCGCGGGTCAGGGCGTAGATCGGGCCGAAGACCTTCAGCGCGGCGATGGTGCAGGTGAGGGTGACCACGAAGATCTCGGGCCGGATGATCGAGACCGTGATCCAGCGGAAGCGCTGGAACCAGTTCGCCCCGTCGAGCTCCGCCGCCTCGTAGAGCTCGGGGTCCACGCGCTGCAGCGCCGCCATGAAGATGACGACCGGGTAGCCCAGCTGCACCCAGATCATCACGACCATGATCGAGAGCATCGCGGTGTCCGGCTTGCCGAGCCAGTCGTGCGAGAGGGAGCCGAGCCCGACGGCCTCGAGGATCGAGTTCAGCGCGCCGTTGTCGGGGCGGAGGATCCAGCCGATGACGATCGCGGCGATGACGGTCGGCAGGATCTGCGGGAGGTAGTAGGTGGCACGGAGGAAGCTCGCCAGGCGCCCGCCGAACTTCTTGCCGACGAGATCGAAGAGGATCGCCGCGAGCAGGAGTCCGAGGATCGTGGGGACGATCACCATCGCGATGATCATGTAGACCGAGTTGAGGAACGAGGTCCAGAACTGGTCGTCGCCCATCAGCTCGATCCAGTTGTCGAGGCCGATGAAGATCGGCGGCTTGATGCCGCGCCAGGACGTGAAGCTGATGTAGACGTTCCAGATCAGCGGGATCAGCACGATGAACGTGAAGAGCACGAACCCGGGGATCAGGTAGAGCCAGTAGCCGCCGGAGCGCTTCTCGCGGGGCGGCGTCGTGGGAGGCGGCGCGCTCTCCGCGCGACGAGGTGCTGTCGTCGTCATGGGTACTCCTAGGTCGGACGGGGTCGTGGGTGTGCTGCCGCTGGATGCCGCTCCGGTACGGAGGCGACGGCGTGTCGCGTACCGGAGCGGCATCCAGCGGGGGGGGGTGAAGGCTCGACGGTGTTCGTGCGACCCCGTCGAGGGGTCGCCGTCACGTCCTCAGGTCTTCCGCGGCCGTTCCGCGCCTGCAGGCGCGGGGCCGGCCGCCTCGGCCGACATCACGTGACGCTTCCGCGTCACGTGATGTCGGCGACTCCGTCGTCGTACTTGGCCTGGAGGTCGGAGAGCATGGCGGACTCGTCGGAGGAGCCGTTGATGAGCTCCTGCGTGGCGGCGACCAGGTCGTCGTAGAAGGTCGCGGTGGGCCAGTCGGGGTAGAAGGAGAGCTGGTCGCCGTCGACGACCGTCTTCCACTGCGAGAGCAGCGCCTTGCTCTTCTCGTCGGTGATGGCGCTCTCGTCGACGACCAGCGGGATGCCTCCGTTGTTGCCGATGAGGTTCTGGATCTCGGGTCGCATCGTGATGTCGATCCACTTGTAGGCGAGGTCCTTGTTCTTCGCCGTCTCCGGGATCACCCAGTGGTTGCCGGCGGAGCCCATCGTGAACTCGGCGCCCGGGAAGAGGAACGTGTCCCACTCGAATCCGGTGATCTCGGTCTTGAAGCGGCCGAACCACCAGGAGCCTGAGAAGAAGATCGGGTACTCGCCCGAGATGAAGGCCGTGCCCGCGTCCTCCGCCTTCAGCCCGGAGGCGTCGGCCGAGAAGTAGCCCTTGTCGACGTAGGTCTTCAGCTGGTCGGCCGCGTAGCTCCAGGCCGCGTCCTCGAAGTCGACCTCGCCCGTGTAGGTCTGGTAGTCGGTGATCCAGGAGCGGTCGGCCTTCAGCAGCGCGAGCTGGTAGAAGAGCTGCTGCAGCGGGTACTCGGCGCCGGCCTCGGCCAGCGGGGTGATCCCCTTGGCCACGAAGGCGTCGAGGACGGCCGTGAACTCCTCGTAGGTGGTGGGGACCTCGAGGCCGTTGGCGGCGAAGGCGTCCTTGTTGTAGTAGACGAAGGTGAACTCGCCGTAGTTGGGGATGCCGTACCAGGAGCCGGAGCCCATGATCCCGTTCTCGTCGTACTTCGCGGTGGTCTGCAGCGCGCCGGGGATCAGCGAGTCCCATCCGTAGAACGCGACCGCCTCGTCGAGGTTGGTGAGCAGGCCCTGGCTCGAGAGGAGTCCGCTGGTCGCGTTGCCCTTGTTGTACTCGACGACGTCGGGCGCCGAGTTGGAGTTGAAGATCTGGCTGGCGCCGGTGCGCAGCTGCTCGAAGGCCTTGAACTCGTACGCGATCTCGGCCCCCGTCTCCTGGGTGAAGATGTCGCGGGCGGCGAGCCACGCGATGCCGCGGTCGCTGTCGGGCGTCTCGAAGTCCCAGAGGGTGAGGGTGCGGCCGGCGCCGTCGACCGTGGTCGAGAGCGCGTCGGAGCCGGCGTCGGAGCCGCCACCGGAGCAGGCGGCCAGCGCGAACATCGCGCTGAGGCCGACTCCGCCGGCGAGGAGGTTGCGCCGGCTGAGACCGGCGGTCGGGCGGTGGAAGGCGGAGCGGGATCGGAGCGACATTGCGGTGGTTCTCCTTCGAACGGTGCGGTGGTGCTGCGGAGGTCGTGCAGGGAGCGCTCTCTCGCGGGGGCGTGGTGTCGAAGCGTTTCGACAGTGCGCAGAGCCGGAGCGGGCGGGAAGAGGGTGGAGGACTAGAGGGAGGCCGGCGCGGGAGTGCCGGACGGGACCGCCGGCACCGGAGCGCCGGTCGGAGCGACCGCGAGGGATCCGCGGTCGACGTAGGAGGGCGGGAGCAGCTCGACGCCGACGGTGCGGCCGGAGTCGATCTGCTGGAGGGTCCGCGCGACGGCCGCTCGGCACATCGCGTCGAACGGGAGGGGAAGACTGCTGGTGGGGACCGGGAGGGCGCCGCCGTCATAGCTGGCGCAGGCCGCCAGGATCGACAGGTCGCCGGGGACGGAGAGGCCGCGCTCGAGGACGCGCTCGATCGCCGCCTCCGCCACGGGCTCGTTGCAGTGCAGCACGAGCGCGGTGGGCGGGACGGGTGCGGCGAGGATCGCGTCGATCGCGGCCTGTGCGCTCGGGCGGCCGATGTGCGGGCGCTCGACCGCGATCTCGACTCCGAGCGCCGCAGCCTCGGCGCGGAACGCCTCGTCGAAGCGGCGGACGAAGCCGGCGTTGCGGTCGGTGTAGGACTGCGGGTGCTCGAGCAGGCCGAGCGAGCGGTGGCCCAGCTCAGCGAGCCGGCGGACGCTCTGGCGGGCGGCCTCGGCGAAGTCGAGGTCGACGCAGGCGAGATCGTGGGAGTCGGCGGGCACGCCGATGAAGGTGGCGGGGACCCCGGCCGCGCGGATCAGCTCGGCGCGGTCGTCGTCGTCGTCGACGCCCATCAGGACGATGCCGTCGACGAGCGAGGAGGAGGACACGCGCCCGATGCCGCTGGAGGCCTCGTCGGTGACGAGCAGCAGGACGTCGTAGTCCGACTCCCGGGCGCGCTCGAGCACCTCGGTGACGAAGCGCATGTGGGTCGGCAGATGCAGCTCGCCGCGCATCGGGGCGGAGAGGGCGAGGATGTGGGTCCGCGCCCCGGCGAGCATCCGGGCTCCCGCGTGGGGCCGGTAGCCGAGCTGGCGCACCGCGTCGTCGACGCGCTGCCGGGTGGAGGCGGCGATCGAGCGCTTACCGGAGAGGGCGTAGGAGACGGTGCTGATCGAGACTCCGGCAGCGCGGGCCACGTCGTGGATGGTCGCCATGGCTCCTCCTGCCGGACGTCGTCGTCGGTCGCGGTCGAGCTTCGAAGCGCTTCGACCGGTCGTGCTGGAGCGACTGTACGCACAGTCGAAGCGCTTGCGCAAGCGATCCTCGCGACGACCTCCCCGGGCGCCGGCCCGCTCCGCGAGCGGTTCCGCGGCATGAGCGGGCGGCACCCGCGAGGGGCCGGAGGGCGACGCGCCGGGCCTTCCGCGCGTTGCGCCTCCCGACCCTCAGGGGATATGTTGGGCTCAACAACAATTCGGCGACGTCGCCGGAAAGGATTCGGATCCCATGTCCCTGACCCCCACCCGCGCCGACAAGTTCTCGTTCGGCCTCTGGACCATCGGCTACAACGGGACGGACCCGTTCGGCGGCCCGACCCGCGAGCCGCTCGACGTCGTCCACGCGGTCGAGAAGCTCGACGAGCTCGGCGCCTACGGCCTCACCTTCCACGACGACGACCTGTTCGCCTTCGGCTCCACCGACGCCGAGCGCCAGACCCAGATCGACCGCCTCAAGGGCGCGCTGGAGTCCACCGGCCTCATCGTGCCGATGGTCACCACCAACCTCTTCAGCGCCCCGGTCTTCAAGGACGGCGGCTTCACCTCGAACGACCGCGACGTCCGCCGCTTCGCGCTGCGCAAGGTCCTCCGCAACATCGACCTCGCCGCCGAGCTGGGCGCGAAGACGTTCGTCATGTGGGGCGGCCGCGAGGGCGCCGAGTACGACTCCGCCAAGGACATCCGCGCCGCGCTCGAGCGCTACCGCGAGGCCGTCAACCTGCTCGGCGACTACGTCACCGACAAGGGCTACGACATCCGCTTCGCCATCGAGCCCAAGCCGAACGAGCCCCGCGGCGACATCCTGCTGCCGACGCTCGGCCACGCGATTGCGTTCATCGACTCCCTCGAGCGCCCCGAGCTCGTCGGCGTGAACCCCGAGGTCGGCCACGAGCAGATGGCGGGCCTGAACTTCACCGCCGGCATCGCCCAGGCGCTGTACCACGGCAAGCTCTTCCACATCGACCTCAACGGCCAGCGCGGCATCAAGTACGACCAGGACCTGGTCTTCGGCCACGGCGACCTGCACAACGCGTTCTCGCTCGTCGACCTCCTCGAGAACGGCGGCCCCGGCGGCGTCCCGGCCTACGACGGCCCGCGCCACTTCGACTACAAGCCCTCGCGCACCGAGGACGAGACCGGAGTCTGGGACTCGGCCGCCGCGAACATGCGCACCTACCTGCTGCTCAAGGAGCGCGCCGCGGCCTTCCGCGCCGACCCCGAGGTGCAGGAGGCGCTGGCAGCCGCGAAGGTCGCCGAGCTCTCCACCCCGACGCTGAACGAGGGCGAGTCGTACGACGACCTGCTCGCGGACACCGCCTCGTACGAGTCGTTCGACGCCGACGCCTACCTCGGCGGCAAGGGCTTCGGCTTCGTGCGCCTGCAGCAGCTGGCCACCGAGCACCTGCTCGGCGCCCGCGGCTGACCCGCACCCTCTGAGCCCGCGGTCAGCCGCGGGACGACCTGAGACGGACGAGATCCCCTGCACCGGCACGGGATCTCGTCCGTTCTCCTGCATCCGGCCCGGTTCCGCACCGGACGCCCGAACCCGTACCCCCAACGAAAGAGGACAGCGATGACGCTCGTCGCAGGGATCGACTCGTCGACCCAGAGCTGCAAGGTGGTCGTCCGCGACCTCGACACCGGCGCCGTGGTGCGCACCGGCCGGGCGAGCCACCCGGACGGCACCGAGGTCGATCCGGCCGCGTGGTGGGAGGCGCTGCAGCTCGCCCTCGCCGACGCCGGCGGGCTCGACGACGTCGCCGCGATCTCGGTCGGCGGCCAGCAGCACGGCATGGTCGTCCTCGACGAGAGCGGCGCCGTCATCCGCCCCGCTCTGCTCTGGAACGACACCCGCAGCGCGCCCGCCGCCGCCGCGCTCATCGAGGAGCTCGGAGCCGGGGCCTGGGCGGAGCGGACCGGATCGGTGCCGGTCGCCTCCTTCACCGCCACCAAGCTCCGCTGGCTGCGCGACGCCGAGCCCGAGAGCGCCGCCCGTGTCGCCGCCGTCGCGCTCCCCCACGACTGGCTGACCTGGCGCCTGCTCGGCTACGGCCCCGACTCCGCCCGCGGTCCGCAGCTCGACGCGCTCACGACCGACCGGTCCGACGCGTCCGGCACCTCGTACTGGGGAGCGGACGGCTACGATCTCGACCTGCTCGAGCGCGCTCTCGGCCACCGCCCGCTGCTCCCCCGCGTGCTCGGCCCCTCGGAGGAGGCGGGCCGCACCGAGAGCGGACTCGTCGTCGGCCCCGGCGCGGGCGACAACGCGGGCGCCGCGCTCGGCCTCGGCGCCGGCCCCGGCGACGTGGTCGTCAGCATCGGCACGAGCGGCACGGTCTTCGCCGTCACGGACGACCCGGTGCGCGACGCCTCCGGGACCGTCGCCGGCTTCGCCGATGCGAGCGGGCGCTTCCTGCCGCTGGTCGCGACGCTCAACGCCGCGCGCGTGCTGGCCTCGACCGCGACCCTGCTCGGCAGCGACTTCGACGAGTTCGCCGCACTGGCGCTCGAGGCGGAGCCGGGTGCCGACGGCCTCGTGCTGGTCCCCTACTTCGAGGGCGAGCGCACGCCGAACCTGCCGGACGCGACCGCGAGCCTGCACGGGATGACCATCGCCTCGACCACGCGACCGAACCTCGCCCGCGCGGCGATCGAGGGCATGCTCTGCGGACTGGCCGACGGGCTCGACGCCGTTCGCGCGCAGGGAGTGGAGGCGCGGCGCATCCTCCTCATCGGCGGAGCCGCGCAGAACCGCGCCGTGCAGCTCGCTGCATCGCAGGTGTTCGACGTGCCCGTGCAGGTGCCGACGCCCGGCGAGTACGTGGCCGATGGTGCCGCCGTGCAGGCCGCCTGGGCGCTGACAGGATCGCGTCCGACGTGGACCGTCACCTCGGTGGCCGAGCCCGCGCCGGACCACCGCCCCGTCATCCGCGAGCAGTACGCGGCCGCCCGCGCCTGAGAATCCGGCCCCGGCCCTCATCCCGGGCCGGGGCCGCGCCGCAAGCCCCAGTGGACGGGGAGCGGAATCGCGCTACTCTCATTACTCAGCCAGCTGACTAATGGAGGAGCGACATGACCGCCACACGAACCCCCGACCGCGCCGACCGGATTCGCCAGGTCGTCGTCGCCGTGAGCGCGGTGCTCGCCCTCATCGGCTCGTTCATCGGCTCGGGCGCCGCGGGCGGCACGCAGATCCAGAACGCGGCCGACGGCGCCCTGACCGCGTCCTCGACCCCCATCGCTCCCGACGGCCCCGCCTTCGCGATCTGGAGCGTCATCTACACCGGCCTCATCGCCTACGCGATCTGGCAGTTCCTGCCCTCGCAGACCGCCCGCACCCGCCACCGCCGGCTGGGCTACTGGGCCGCCGCCAGCCTCCTCCTGAACGCCGCGTGGATCCTGGTCGTCCAGGCCGGCTTCCTGACGCTCAGCGTCGTCGTGATCGCCCTGCTGCTCGCCGTGCTCGCGCGCATCTTCGTGATCCTGCGGACCACCCGGTCGGCCGGAGTGGTCGACGCGATCGTGACGGACGGCACCTTCGGGCTCTACCTCGGCTGGGTGTGCGTGGCCACGGCCGCGAACGTCACCGCCGGGCTCGTCGGCGCGGGAGTCGGCAGCGCGGACGGTCCGGGCGCCGCGGTCTGGGCGGTCGTCGTCCTCGCCGTCGCCGCGCTCGTCGGACTCCTGATCGCGGTCACCGGCCGCGGCCGCATCGCCCCGATGCTCTCGCTCGTCTGGGGACTCTCCTGGGTCGCCGTCGGCCGCTTCGCAGGCGAGCTCGTCTCGGTCCCCGCCGGGATCGCCGCGCTGGTCGCCGCCGCCGTGGTGCTGGTGGTCACCCTCCTCGTCCGCGCCACCGCGGGACGCCGGGTCAGCGCCGCCTGATCCTTGCGCGACGAAGGCCGAGAGGCCGGGACAGCCCTGGTCCGGGGCCGCCCGGCCTCTCGGCCTTCGTCGTGGTGGCGGATCAGGTGATCAGCGTGTCGACGTACTCCCGGTTCTCGTCCATCCACGCGGCGAGGGCGGCGGAGCGGTCGTCGGCCCCGTCGTTGAACAGCGCGTTCTCGAGCGAGTAGAGCGTCTTCGAGCCCATCCGGAAGTCGCGGATCCAGCGGCTCATCGTCGGGTAGTCCACGTCGAACGCGGCCGAGCCGAAGGAGTGGATCCCCTCCGCCTGCCCGAGCAGGCCCTTCGGGTCCTCGAGGTCCTTGACCGGGAAGGCGTCGTAGGCCCAGTGCGGGCGCCAGAGCGTGACGGCGATGTTCTCGCCCGCGGCGGTCGCGCTCGAGAGCTCCTGGAGCATGGCCGGCGTCGACGAGGTGAGGTAGTCCATCCCCTCCAGGCCGTAGCCGGGGATGACGTCCTCGGTCGTCGTCTTGTTGAGACCGGAGCCGGGCTCGATGCCGATCAGGCGGTTCCCGACGACGCCCGGATCGGCGGCGAGCTCCTCGAGGGAGTCGATCGGGGCGTCCTCGTTGACCGCGATGGTCAGCTTCGCCTCGTCGTTCCACGCGCCCAGGTCGACGATCGAGTCGCCGTACTGCTCGACGTACCGGGCGTGGGTGAGCGGCAGCCAGGTGTCGAGGGCGAGGTCGTAGTCGCCGGTCGAGAGGCCCTGGAAGCCGGGGGCGACGTCGGCGTTCTGCAGGGTCACGTCGTAGCCCTGCTCCTCGAGCACCGCCTCCCACAGAGCGGAGACGGCGATCCCCTCGTCCCAGCCCTGGAACACGGCGACGGTCACGTCAGTGCGGTCGCCGTTGTCGACGGAGGCGGCGGTGGCGGGAGCGGCGAGGGTCGCGGCCCCGAGGGACGCGACCAGGCCGATCGAGACGACGCCGACGGCCGAGCGGGTCGCCACGACGGCGCGGCGGTTCTTCGCCCGGGCGACCCTCGCAGGCGAGGGCGAGCCCAGCGCGCCGGTCATCCGGTCGAGGACGACCGCGAGGATCACGACGGAGATGCCCGCCTCGAAGCCGAGCGCGACGTCGATCCGGTTGAGGCTCGCGACGACGTCGCCGCCCAGCCCTCCGGCGCCGACCATGCCCGCGATGACGACCATCGAGAGCGAGAGCATGATGACCTGGTTGAGGCCCGCCAGGATCGAGGGCAGCGCCAGCGGCAGCTGGATCTGGCGGAGGATCCGCCACTTCGAGGAGCCGAACGACTCCCCCGCCTCGACGAGCTCCGGGTCGACGCCGCGGATGCCCAGCTCGGTGAGCCGGACGCCCGGCGCCATCGCGAACACGATGGTCGCGACGATGCCGGGCACCACTCCGACCCGGAACAGGATCAGCGCGGGGATCAGGTAGACGAAGGCCGGCATCGTCTGCATCAGGTCGAGCACGGGCCGGATGACCGCGGAGGCTGTGCGATTGCGCGCGGCGAGCACGCCCAGCGGAACGCTCAGCGCGATGGCGATCACGGAGGCGACGAGCACCAGCGCGAGGGAGTCCATCGCGTTCTCCCACTGGTCGACCCCCACGATCAGCAGGAGCCCCACGGCGGTGCCGGCCGCGAAGACCCAGCCGCGGACGGCGTAGGCCAGTACGGCGAGGAAGGCGACGATCACCCAGAAGGGCGGTGTCGCGAGGACGAGGTCGACGCCGGAGTAGAGGGCGCCGAAGACGGTGCGCAGCAGGTCGAAGACCGGCTGGAAGGTCTGCGTGAGGACGTCGACGGCACCCTCGGCGAGGGCGCCGAGCGGGAGGCGGAAGCCGAGATCGGTCATCGTGCACCTCCGTCCGCCGCGAGGACGGCGTCCTCGACGGGGCCTCCGGTCGCGTGCAGGGTCGCGGTGACGACCTCGGTCGAGACGGTGGCGGGCGGCTCGATCACCGGGTGCTCGCCGGTGCGGGCGGGCACGTTGCCGAGCGCCGCGAGCAGGGTCACCCGCGGGATCGCTCCGAGCAGACGCCCGTCGGCGTCGACCACGGCGACCGGCAGCGCCGACTCGACGGCGGGCTCGATGACCTCGCTGAGGGCGGTGTCCGGACCGACGGTGACGACGTCGGAGGTGAGGACCGCCGAGAGGTCGCCGGTGCTCCGGCGCACCTGCTCGATCACGTCGCGGTCGCGGACCGTGCCCAGCAGGCGGCGTCCGCCGCCGACCACGAACGCGGCCGAGGTCTGCAGGTCGCGCATGCTCCGGAGCGCGGCGCGGGGACCGGCCGCCAGGGTGACCACGGAGCGGGCGGGCTCCATCACGGCGGAGGCGGTGAGCACGCGGGCGCGGTCGACGTCCTGCACGAACTGGGCGACGTAGTCGTTCGCCGGGTCGGTGAGGATCTCCTCCGGGGTGCCGATCTGGACGATGCGGCCGTCGCGCATCACCGCGATGCGGTCGCCGAGGAACATGGCCTCGTTGAGGTCGTGCGTGATGAAGACGATGGTCTTGCCGAGCTCGTGCTGCAGCTCGATCAGCTGCTCCTGCATCTCGCGGCGGATCAGCGGGTCGAGTGCCGAGAACGCCTCGTCCATCAGCACGATGTCGGTGTCGGCGGCGAGCGCCCGGGCGAGGCCGACGCGCTGGCGCATGCCGCCGGAGAGCTCGTCGGGCATCTTCTCGTGCCAGCCGGCGAGACCGGCGCGCTCGACCGCGAGCAGGGCCCGCTCGCGGCGCTCGGCCGCGGGGACGCCCTGGATCTCGAGCGGGTACGCGACGTTGTCGAGCACGGTGCGGTGCGGGAGGAGCGCGAAGTGCTGGAACACCATCGACACCGACGAGCGGCGCACGCGGCGCAGCTCCGCCTCGGAGACGCCGGTGATGGTGGAGCCCTCGATCAGGACCTCGCCCGCGGAGGGCTCCTGGAGCCCGTTCAGCATGCGGATGAGGGTGGACTTCCCGGAGCCGGAGAGGCCCATCACGACGAAGATCTCGCCGCGGCGCACGGTGAAGGACGCGTCGATCACCGCGGCCGTGCCGAGTCCGGCGAGCTCGCCGCGGTCGGCGCCCTCGCCCAGTCGGCGGACGACCTCGTCGGGCTTCCGGCCGAACACCTTGAAGAGGTGGCGGGCCTCGAGAGCGGGGGTCGCGGGATCGGCGCCCGCCTCGCTCCGGGGCTCGCTGATGATCTGCTGGTTCTGGTGCACGTACACTCCGTCGGCGCGCAGGGACGACGCCCTGCGCTCATCTCGTGGTGCCGGGTCGGGAGCGTGGGACAGCCGTGCGTCGAGCCTCCGCGTGCGTCCCGCCGCTCAGCGCGGCAGGGGGTGGAGGCGAGAGCGTCCGAGGCGGCCTCGGGGCCGCCTCCACTCCCGTTGACCGTACGATCGCGGCGCGTCCTGGGGGACGCCGTGCGAGCGCGGACCGGTTCATCGGGGCCCGTGAGGACCGCCGACCACGGTAGCCGCGGAGCCGCCGAGGGGCAAACGTCGGACAATTGCGGGGGCGGGTCCAGGGGTGGTGATGAACCGATCGGCGCGAGCGAATGTGCTGGTCGGAGCTGGTTTCCGGAGTGTTGCGCGATCGTTACCGTGATGGCGCGGCCGGCGGCGCTCGTTCCGGCCGGTCTCCATCCGCCGCTGCTCGACCGGCGAGGAGGCCCCGCAGCTCAGACGGTGGTCTCGCCCGCCGGGCCCGAGGGGGCCGCCGCGCCGACTCCACTGACGGGCTCGCCCTGCCAGGACACGAGCGTCCACGCGTCGCCCGAGCCCTCGAGGACGACGACGCCGGTGTTGTCGAGCAGGTGGTCGGCGATGAAGCGCGCATCGAGGTCGAGGGAGCGCAGACCCGCCCAGCAGCGGATGGCCGCGCCGTGGCTGACCAGCGCGACGACCTCGTGCCCGAGCGCCTCCGCCTCCGCCACCACCGCGTCGTAGCGCGCCGCGAACTCGTCGCCCGTCTCGCCGCCCGCCAGCCGGATCGACGTCTCGCCGCCGGCCCAGCGGAAGACCGTGCCCATGTACTCCTCGACCGCCGCGTCGTCGCCGCGCATCTCGAGCCCCGCGGCCGCGACCTCGCGGATGCCGTCGCGCTCGATCGGCTCGAGCCCGAGCGCCGCGGCGAGAGGGGCGGCCGTCTCGTGGGTGCGGACCATCGTCGAGACGAGCAGCGCGCCGATCCCCTCGCCGGCGAGCCGACCGGGCAGCGCCGCGGCCTGGGTGCGGCCGAGGTCGGTGAGCCCGGGTCCGGGGATGCGGGTGTCGAGGAGCCCGGCGACGTTGGAGGGGGTCTGGCCGTGGCGGATCAGGAGGAGGCGCATCCGCCCACGCTAACCGCGGAGGCTGGGCTTCCGGGGGGGGCGCGGTCGCGCCCGGTCCCGCCGTTGTGCGACGAGTGCGGCGCTGTCACGATGTGCGGGGACGCTCCCGGACCGGGAGCCGCAGACGGACGGGACGGGCGGACATGGCCTCCGAAGATGGTTTCTCGAAGGACGAGCGCGCGGCGATGAAGCAGCGCGCGGCCGAGCTGCGGGCGGAGGCGAAGCGGCAGAAGAGCGCCGACAAGGCCGACGCCGACCGCAGGGACGCGGAGGCCGCGATCGCCGCGATGACCGACGAGGAGCGGCCGATCGCCCAGATGCTGCACGACGTCGTCGGCGAGACCGCTCCCGACCTCCTCCCGAAGACCTGGTACGGCTTCCCCGCCTACGCGCGCTCCGACGGCAAGGCGATCGTCTTCTTCCAGCCCGGCGCGAAGTTCGGCACGCGCTACTCGACCCTCGGCTTCCAGGACGGCGCGCAGCTCGACGACGGCACGATCTGGCCGACCGCCTACGCGCTCGTCTCCGCCGACGCCGAGACGCGCGCCGCCGTCACCGAGCTGGTCCGCCGCGCGGCCGGAGCCTGACCCCGTGGCGCACGTCTACGACGAGATCGACGAGAGCCTCGCCTCCTGGATCCACGAGCAGCCGATGTGGTTCGTCGCCACCGCGCCCCTCGCCGCGGACGGGCACGTCAACATGTCGCCGCGCGGCCACGACTCGTTCTCGATCCTGGGCCCGCGGCGAGTCGGCTGGGTCGACTACACGGGCAGCGGAGTCGAGACGATCGCGCACCTGCGCGAGAACGGGCGCGTGTGCCTGATGTTCGCGTCGTTCGGACCGCGTCCGCGCATCGTCCGCCTGCACGGCACCGGCTCCGTGCACCTGCCCGGTTCGGAGGCGTTCGCCGAGGTCGCGGAGCAGCACCCCGAGCACCCGAGCACCCGCGCGGTCGTCACCGTCGAGCTCACCCGCATCAGCGACGCGTGCGGCTGGGGCGTGCCGGTGATGGAGCCGGTCGGCGAGCGCGACCTGCTCCTCCTCCAGGCCGAGAAGAAGGGCCCCGACGGCATGGCCGAGTACCGCGCCACGCGGAACGCGGTCAGCATCGACGGGCTGCCGGGCTACCCGTTGGACTGAGCGGCGGGGAGCGGCGGTGGCACGACGCCCACGAGTCTCCCGACCGGCTCGAGCAGGGTCTCAGTGACGACGGCGAGCGGGTTCGACCCCGTGGGGCGGGAGTCGACGGAGAAGCGGGTCTTCGTCATTCGTCAAGTCCTCGACCGCTGACCGCCGCTCAGCACGACCAGACGTGCATCACGGTCCGTCTCCCGTTCGGGAACCCCGGGTCGATCGACGTGTTCGTCGTCGGTGCGGGTCTGAAGCGGGCGCTCCTCGCGGGGTCGATGACCGGCGGCCTCGTCGACGGGTACACCGCCGCCGTCTCAGGGAGATCGCACAGCGCGACGGGACCGGTTCGCGGAAGCACGCACGAGGACGCTTCGCACACGTCCCTCGGGGATGGACTCCTGGGACCAGTAGTCGGCCCGGATCTTCAGGAGGGGCCCTTCGACGGTGGAAGTCACCGAGATGGCGCGAGGGTCCCGGAGGGTTCCCGCGATGCGTGTCTGCGGGGTCCTTTCGAGTGCTCGACAACTGCTCGGGAGTGATTCGCGTCGGGAGAGACGACCGCGAGCAGCCGCCGGCATCCACCGGAGGCGCATTCGACGGTCCCGCTGACGAGCTCGCTCCCCTGTGGACGGTCGATGGCCGAGGCCGCCGACCGCGCTGGTGAGGCTCATCCACGGGTCGGGACGAGAGCGAGCTCCGGGGAGCTCCGGCCGATCCCAGGAGGGGCGGACGTGGAGCGCGACTGAGGCCTGCTCGATCGACGGTCGGATCGGACGGCGTCCCTACCATCGGCCCCGCAGAGATCCCCTGGCCGATCCGCCCGCCGCTACCCCCGCTCGTCGACGGCCCGGATCGAGAACAGCTCCTGCGGGGTGCAGTCGAGCGCGTCGCAGATGAGCGTCAGCGTCGTGAAGCGGATCGCGCGGGCGCGGTTGTTCTTGAGGATGGAGAGGTTCGCCATCGTGATGCCGGTGCGGGCCGAGAGGGCGGTGAGGGTCACGCCGCGCTCGGCCAGCACTGCTCCGAGGTGGCAGTCGATCCGGTGCCTCTCGTCGTCGGCGGGCTCAGACAACGCCGTCGACGTCCCGTTCGAGCTTCGCGCCGGCGCGGAACGCCGCTGTCAGGGCGAGGGCCACCACTCCGGCGAGCAGGACGGGGACGGGCCACTGCGGCAGGTTCGTCCCGATGGCCTGGTAGTCGCCGCCGAGGAAGGCGTCGCGCTGCTCGTCGGTCACCCGGCCGGCGGCGAAGAGCAGGCCGATGCCGGAGCTGAGGTACAGGCCGGCCGCGGTGTCGGCGAGGCCCTGCGCCACTCCTCCGATCAGCAGGGCGAGGCTCAGACGGCGCCAGTTCGCGAGGACGAAGGGGTCGAACGGGCGTCCGGCCGCGATGCCGCGGAGGACCCGCAGGAGGAAGACCGTGGCGAGGACGATCGTGACCGCCTGGAGGAGGCTCGGCAGCGCACCGAGCAGGCGGAGGGAGAGGGCGGCGTCGGCGAGCGTGGGCGCGGTGCCCTCGCGCGGCTCGGCCTGCAGCAGCTGCGGGAGGCTCCGGAGTGGGAGGCGGCCGTCCGCTCCCCCGAAGACCAGCAGGGTGCGCCCGGTGGTGACCGTCCAGGTCTGCAGGAGCGCGGTGAGCACGGAGAAGACCGCGACGATGAGCAGGACCGCCCTGGCCACCCGGAACACGCGCGGACGCTCCCGGACCGGTCCGCTGGGGATGACACTCGTCATGGCGTGCTCCTTATCGATCGTCGATGTTATCGAGTATCGATACTACGCACGCCGGTCCGGCGATGTCGACCCGCGGCGCCCGCCGACCACGGAGACGGCGGGAGGGGTGGTTGCCCGAGGCGAGGAGCCCGATCTAGCGTGGAGGGATGTCGGATGCGAGGGAGCGCGCCGCCCGGTACCGGGCCGGCGCCGCGGGCGAGGAGGAGGCGGAGCAGCCCGCCCTGCCGGAGGATCCGCTCGAGCGGGCCGCGTTCGTCGAGACGGCGATCCAGCTCGCGATCCGCCGCGGCGACTTCGACGACCTGCCGGGATCGGGGAAGCCGCTCCCGGACCTGGGCGCGGCCCACGACCCGGACTGGTGGATCCGCCGCAAGATCGAGCGCGAGAACCTCACCGGGATCGGCCCGGCCGCCTTCCTCCTCCGCGCCGAGGACCGCGCGCTCGACGAGCGCCTCGACCGCCTGCACCGCGAGGAGGAGGTGCGCGCCGAGCTCGCCGACTTCAACACGCGGGTGATCGAGGCACGCCGCCAGCTGCTGGGCGGGCCGCCCGTCGTCACCCCGCTCCGGGACGTCGACGAGGAGGTCGCCGCCTGGTCGCAGCGGCGCGCCGATCGCGCCGCCGCGGCCGAGGCCCGGGCGGCCGCCGAGCCGGAGCGGTCCCGCCGCTGGTGGTCGCGGCGGCGCTGACGTCCCCGGAAACCGGACAGACCTGCCCCTCCCACTGGGGTCCCGCCCCGGGAAACCGGGCCGGAGCGCGCCTCCGAATCATGCGTACACATCAAGTCGACCGGAGTCCGCATGCTCACCGCCACCACCCCCGCACGCCTCCCGAGGGCCCGCACCTCGACCCTCGCCGCGCCGCCGCTCGCACTGCTCGAACCCGACTCGGACCGGATGCTCGTCATCCGCGCCGCGGAGGGCGACGACCGCGCGTTCGCCACCATCGTCCGCCGCTACACCGCGCTGCTCCGCGCGACGGCCGCCCGCACCCTCCGCAGCAGCGCCGACGTCGACGACGTGGTGCAGGAGACGTTCCTCGCGGCGTGGACCCACGTGGACAGCGTGATCGACGGCGAGACCATCGCCGGCTGGCTCGTCACGACCGCCCGCCGCCGCAGCGTCGACCGACTCCGCTCCAGCGTCTCGCGGCTGCGAGCCGAGCTGGACGACGAGTTCCCCGCCTCCGCCGCCGACGACCCGGAGCACGCCGCGCACTGCGGATCGCTCGCCGCCGACGCCAACCGGGTGCTCGCCGCGATGCCCCCGGCCCAGCGCCGCTGCTGGGAGCTGCGCCAGCTGGAGCAGTGCAGCTACGACGCGATCGCGCACGAGCTGGGCCTCACGACCTCGACCGTCCGCGGACTGCTCGCCCGCGCCCGCGCGACCCTCCGCACGGAGCTCGCCCACTGGCGCTGATCCGCGCTGCGGATCTCGGCGCAGGCGACCAGGCGGGGGCCTTCAGCGCAGGAGAACCGGCCCCGCGCCGATCCGCACCCGGAACAGCGAGTACGGGTACGTCCGCAGATCCGTGCCGCCCTGGTAATCGGCCTGGCGGTGCAGCTGGTTCGCGGTGACGTACAGGTGCTCGTCCGTCGCGATCGACATCGTGTCGGGCCAGAGCAGCCGCTCGTCGTGCACGATCGTCTCCATCGTGCCGTCGGTGCGACGGCGGACGATCGCGTTGTTCTCGTAGCTCGTGGCGTAGAAGCGGCCCAGCGCATCCGTCTCGAGGCCGTCCGCTCCCCCGCCCTTGTCGCCCTCGTCGACGACGGTCGCCGCCACGTCCTCGTCCGGCACCGACCGGTCGACCAGTGCCGCCGTCGCCACGCTGAACCAGCGGCGGGAGGCGAGCGGGCAGTACCAGAGGCGCTCGCCGTCGGCCGAGATCGCGATGCCGTCAGCGCCCATCGTCACCGGCTGCGGGTCGCCGTCGGCCGGGCGCTTCATCAGCACGCGGCCCTCGGCCATCGGCACGAGCTCCGGAGGAGTGAGCGCCTTCGTGCTCGGGTGGTCGTGCAGGCGGCGCCAGGCGGTCCCCGCCTCGAGGTCGACGACGATGATCCCGTTCGGGCCGGAGTCGGCCGAGTCGGTGATGTAGGCGATGCCGCGCCGCAGATCGAAGCGGACGTCGTTGAGGTAGGTGGTCGGCAGGGCGACGTCCGGCTCGAGGACGATCACCTGCTCGACGGTGTCGGTCGCCAGGTCGACGCGGACGAGCTTGGGGCCGCCCTTCTTCGTCGGCTCGAACATCGGGCTGCCGGTGTCGAGCATCCAGAGCCGGTCGGCCGGATCGACGACGATGCTCTGCACCGAGACGAGGGCGCCGGCGTCGTCGATTCCCGACGGCGTGTTCCAGGCCTCGTCCGGGTAGGGCACCGCCGCTCCGTCGACCAGCTCCACGACCGTGGCCGGGACCTCGTCGCCCCACTTCGGGAAGTTCACGAAGATCCGCCCGGTGTGCGAGACGCTGACGCCGGTGGGCATCGGACCGCTGGTGAAGGCGTGCACGAGCTCCAGCTCGCCGAGCGGCTCGTCGACCGGGCGCGTGCTGCGGGTCTCGTCGGTCGGTCCCCAGAATCCCATGGTGTTCTCGCTGTCCTCCCGCCGGCGCGGGCTCGTGGCGGTCTCGGTGCCGGTCGGGTGCGGGGTCGGTGCCCGCCGCGACCGGTGCTCCTCATCCTGCGCGTCGGCGCCGGTCGGCGGGGAGGAGGTGGCGGAGGAGGCGGCGAGCGCCTAGCATCCGGCCGCCTCGGGCGACCCGGGAGCCGCGACCGAGGAGGCGGAGGAGGACCGGCCCGCGTCCGACTTCGGCACGGCCTTCACGAAGGGGCTCAGCATCGGGACGCGGCAGTGCCCGGTGGAGCGGGTCGCCTCGGCGGCCGCTCCCGCCGCCCGCAGCGCACCGCCCCCCGCCGTCGCGCTCACCCGTTCATCGGCGGGTCGACGGACCGCTGATCCGCCGGCCGTCCGCTTCCGGACATGACCGCTAGAGGGCGTTGCCACTGCGGCCGCTCACCTGCCACGGTCGCAGAGCGACCGACGACGGTCCACCGATCAGAAGGACCGAGGCCCGCCATGGACGACTCCTCTTCGACCGAGACCAGCACGAGCGAGATGACGCCCGAGGTGCTGGCCGCGTTCAGCGACGCCTGGACCCGCCACGACCTCGAAGCGCTGATGAGCCACATGACCGACGACTGCGTCTACGGCGCGTCCGTCGGCCCCGAGCCCGGCCGCACCTGGACGGGGAAGGAGCAGGTCCGCGAGGGGTTCGCGCTCATGCTCGCCTTCGACACCGGACAGGAGCGGCACGAGGAGGGGGCTCCCCTCATCGCCGGGACGCGCGGCGCGGCCACCTGGTCCTTCACCGGGACCGGCCCCGACGGCGGACCCCAGGTCACGCGGGGCTGCGACATCTACGAGTTCCGCGGCGGGAGGATCGCCCGCAAGGACGCGTTCCGGAAGGTCTACCGGGCGGACGAGGAGTAGTCCGCGTCGGCCTCCCTCGCGCAGCGGAGCCGGAGCGGCGTCCTCGTACCGGGTGGCCCCGCACCTGCCCGGTCGCGCAGACTGGATCGATGGCAGCGGCGTCGGCACCGGTCGGATGGGGACGTCTGCCCGCCGTCTCGTGGCTGATGGTGCGCGCCTTCACGCGCCACCGCGTCCTCGCCGTCCTGGCCTTCCCGACGGCGCTGCTCTCGCTCACGCCCTCCGTGATCCGCCGCGCCGCCCATGAGACGGCCGACCGGAACGGGCTGGTCGTCTTCGGGCGCTACCGGCCGGTCGCCGACGCCCTGGTGAGCATCGCCGTCACCGTCCCGGTCGTCCTGCTGGCCGTGGTGGCGGCCGTGTGGGTCGCGCTCTCGGGGCTGCTCGGCGCGGTCCTGGTCCTCGCGGCGCTCCTCGGCGGAGCCGTGGGGGCGGGGGCCCTGCTGGTCGGGACCCCCCTCACCGCGGCCGTCGGCGCGGAGACGCCTCCCGGGCGGCGGTGGACGGTGATGGCGCTCTCGCAGCGCCCCGGGACCCGCCTGTCGGCGCTGCTCGCGACGAGGGAGCTGCTGGCCACGGTTCCCGCGGGAGGCGTCGTCGTGCCCGTGGCCGGCGACGAGCGGCTGGCGGACAGCTACTCGCGCCTCGGCTTCTCCCGGGGACAGGGCCTGCGGGTCTTCCAGCAGGTCTGAGGGGCACCTCATCGCCGGACGGAGGCCACCGGCGGCTCGATACGGTGGGGATCGTGCAGTGCGGCTGAGGTCTTCCCGATCCCCGTCCCTCCGGCCCGCTCCCTCCCGCCCGCTCGGGCGCGATCGAAAGGCTCCCCGTGTCCGCACTCCTCCCCCTGCAGGGCAGGACCGCTCTCGTCACCGGTGTCTCGCGGCGGCGCGGCATCGGATTCGCCGTCGCCGCGAAGCTCGCCTCCCTCGGCGCGCACCTCGTCGTCCACCATCACCGCCCTCACGATCTCGACCTCCCCTGGGGAGGCGACGACCTCGATGCGGTCCGGTCCGAGCTCCGCGCGCACCTCACGGAGGGCGCGCGGTTCGCCGACGTCGCCGCGGACCTGGCCGATCCCTCCACGATCCCCGGTCTGATCGCCACCGCAGCCGACCTCACCGGGAGCCTGGACGTCCTCGTCTGCAACCACGCGAAGAGCGGCGACGACGGCAGCATCCTCGACATGACGCCCGAGCGGCTCACCGCGTTCTGGGACGTCAACACCCGCTCCACCCTCCTGCTCACCGCGGAGTTCGCGCGGCTCCGGGCACCGCGCACCGACGGACCCCGCCGGCCCGGCGACCGGGTCGTCGGGGCCGGGCCCTACGCCCGGGCGCAGGGGCACGTGTTCTGGATGACGTCCGGCCAGATCCACGGCGCGATGCGCGGAGAGGTCGCCTACGCCGCGAGCAAGGCCGCACTCGCCGGCGTCACCGCCACGGTCGCCGCCGAGCTCCTGGAGCTCGGGATCGTGCTCAACACGATCGATCCCGGTCCGGTGAACACGGGATACCTGGACCCGGAGACTACCGACCGGTCACTCGAGGACCTCGAGGAGTACGTCGCGAGCACGCCCTTCGGCCGGGTCGGCACGCCGGCGGACCCCGCGGAGCTGATCGCGTGGCTGGCCACGTCGGCGCGCAGCTGGGTCGTCGGGCAGGTGCTCACGACCGACGGCGGATTCAGCCTGTGACCGGAGCGGCGGCGAGCCGTCCGGCGACGAGGACCGGCGCGGCCGGGCCCGGGGATGATGGGCGCATGCGAACTCGTGGGGCCGGAGTGCTGTGGGTGGTGAGCGCGCTCGCCTATGTGGGAGCGGAGGCGGTCGCCGCGTCCGCGTTCCCGGGCTACAGCTACGCACGGAACTACATCAGCGATCTCGGCGTGCCCGAGGTGGGCGTGTTCCAGGGGCGCGCGATCGACTCGCCGCTGCACGCGGTGATGAACGCCGGATTCCTCCTGCAGGGGGCGCTCTACCTCGCCGCCGCCGTCACGACCGTGCGAGCGGCGCGGGGAGGATCGCGGGGGCTGTTCCTCTCCCTCGCCGTGGTCTACGCCGTGGGCATCGCCGTGGTGGGCCTCGTGCACGGGAGCAGCGCCAGTGCGCAGAACGGGATCGGCGGCCTGCACGTGGTCGGCGCCGCGATGGCGATCGTCGGCGGCAACGCGGCCTCGATCGTCGCCGGTGCCGCGGCCCGGCGCGGCCGCGCCCCGTGGGCGCTCGGGACGGTCGGGATCGTGCTCGGCGCGGTCGGCCTGCTCGCGCTGCTGATGCTGCAGGTCGACACCCGCGTGCCCGGCGTCGATCTGCTGCCCGACGGCGTCTGGGAGCGCGCCTCCGTCTACGCCGTCACGGCCTGGCAGCTCGCGACCGGCCTGCGGCTGCTCCGGCGCCCGGACGCGCCGCGGCGCCCGCTGCCTCCTCAGACCGCGGGCAGCGGCGCTCCGATCCGGTAGAAGCGGTCGGCCGTCGCCGCGAAGACGTCGCGCCGCTCCGCAGGCGAGAGTGCCGCGGTGAGCTCGTCGAACGCGGTGTACAGCTCGGAGAAGCTCGAGTAGAGGCTGTCGACCGGGAAGTTGCTGCCGAGCATCGTCCGCGCCGGCCCGAACGCCTCGAGCGTCTCGTGCACGAACGGCGCGATCGACGCGCGGGTCCAGGAGTGGTCGTTCGTGCCGATCGCCGAGATCTTCACGACCGTGTTCTCGCGCTCAGCGACGGCGCGCAGCCCCCTCCGCCACTCGTCCACCGAGTCGGAGTCGCGGCCGATCGGCATGCCGAGGTGGTCGAGCACGATCGCGGTGCCGGGGAAGGCGCCGGCGAGCTCGGCCGCCTCCTGCAGCTGCGAGGGGAACACCTGCAGGTCGAACGACAGGCCCAGCGGCTCGAGCCGCGCGAAGTGCGCGCGCCAGACCGGATCGGCCGAGATCCCCGGCCGGTCGCGGTGCGTGAAGACCGGATCCGGGTGCCAGTTCAGGATGTCGCGGACGCCGCGCGTCACGGAGTACCCGGCGTGCTCCTCCAGCTGCCGGGGCGCGTCGGCGTCCAGGAGCGACACGTGCGCGACGTGCACCGTCGGCACCGGGCGCTCGCGGGAGAGGGCGTCGATCCAGGCCGTCTCGGCGAGCGCGTCGGCCGCGCCGTTCTCGACGTGCACGGAGGCGGCGAGCGTCACGTCCCGGGCGTCGGCGAGGTAGTCGTCGACGCTGTAGGAGCGGCGGATCGGCCGGTCGTCGCCGTGGTAGCGGAAGGGCTCGGCCGGCCCCTCCAGCCACGGGTAGGAGCGGCGGAGATCCGTCAGGTGGTGGTGGGCGTCGATGACGAGGAATCCGCTCATGCGTGCCTCCCCGGGGCCGGAGCGCCGAGGCGCGCGATCGTGCGGACGACGCCGGTGTGGTCCAGATCGCCGTCGCCGTCGGCGACCATCCTCTCGAACAGGCCGGTCACGGCGGTGATCGCGGGCAGGACGACCCCCTCGGCGTCCGCAGCCTCGCGGACGTAGCGGAGGTCCTTCAGCTGGTTGCGGGCGCTGCCGCCCTCGGCGAAGTCGTCCTCCAGCCACTTGGCGCTCTTCTGCTCGAGCACGGTGGTGCGGGCGAGGCCGCCCTGCAGCAGTTCCACCATCACCTCCGGGTCGAGTCCGGCGGTGCGGGCGAGCAGCAGGGCTTCGGAGACGACGGCGACCGTCCCGGCGACCACGATCTGGTTGCAGAGCTTGGCGGTCGCTCCGGCGCCGCTCGGGCCGAGGTGGCGGACCGTGCGGCCGAGCCGCGCGAGCACGGGGAGGACGCGGGCGACCGCCTCCTCCTCACCGCCCAGCATGATGCTGAGGGTCGCGTCCCGGGCGCCGACCGTGCCGCCGCTGAGCGGGGCGTCGACGACGCGGACGCCGTGCTCCTCGGCGAGGCGCGCGGCGAGCGCGGCCACCGCCGAGGGCGAGACGGTCCCGTGCACGACGAGCACCGGATCCGCGATGCCCTGCTCGCGCCAGCCGGCGAGCAGGCCGTCCTCGCCGTCCAGCAGCGACTCGATCTGCGCGAGGTCCGGCAGCACCGTCAGCGTGATGTCGGCCGCCGCCTCGCGCGGAGTCGCCGCCACGCGGGCCCCGAGCGCGGCGAAGGGGTCGGCCTTCGCGCGGGTGCGGTTCCAGACCACGAGGCCGCCGTCGTCGACGAGGTTCCGCGCCATCGGGGCGCCCATCGGTCCGAGGCCGAGCAGCGAGAGCGTCACGGGGCGACCTCGGCGAGCTGGTCGGGCGCCACGTCGTCGAGCAGCACCGCGGCCTCGAAGCCGAGCAGCTCCCGGGAGCGGGAGAGGTCGAGCCCGACGGAGCGGCCCGGCAGCTCGCCGCGCGGCACGCCGGGGGCGATCGCGTCGAGGGCGGCCGCGGTGTCGCCGCGGAGGTAGGTGAGCGGAGCGGCGACCAGGATCCCCGGCGCGGGAGGCGTGTCGTGCAGCAGCGCCGCGAGCACCGAGCGGGCGGCATCGGCCGCGTCGAGGTAGCTGAACCCCTCCGCAGCCTGCCGGCGCGGGTCGGCGGCGATCGCGGTGCGCAGGTGCTCGCCGAACCGCCGCCCGCCGTCGAGGGTGATGTCGCGCACCAGCGGGAAGCGGAGGCCGGTGAGCTCGAGGCCCCAGGTGGCGTGCGCCATCCGGGCCGCGTCCTCGCTCGCGAGCTTCGAGAGCGAGTACTCGTCCGAGATCCGGGGCGCCGCGTCCTCGGAGTAGGGGAACACGGGCGGGAGCGCCTGCTCGGCCCCGAGGGGGTAGCCGTTCGCGTTGATGCTGGAGGCGTAGACGACCTTGGCGACTCCGGCCGCCGCGGACGCCGCGAGCACCGCGAAGGTGCCCACGGCGTTCACGCGGTAGGTCTCGACCGCGTCGGCCATTCCGAGTCCGGCGTAGCCGCCGAGGTGGACGACCGCGTGCTGGCCGGCCAGCGCCTCGGCGAGGACGGCCTCGTCGGTCACGTCGCCGACGACGGTCCGGACGGCCGGGTCCGCCCCCGCGTCGCTGCGGTCGAGGACGGTGACGACCGCTCCCTCCGCCAGGAGCGCCGCGACGGTGGGCCGCCCGATGAGGCCCCAGCCGCCCGTCACGAGGACCCGCGCGCCGTCGAGGGCGGTCAGCGCCGTCACGCGTTCACCGACGGCGTCGACTCGGTCGGAGGAGCGGCGACGTCCTCCTGCTTCTTCCTGCGGCCTCTCGAGAACATCGGCCAGCCCTTGCTGCCCTGGTCGAGCGTGACGGCGATCAGGACGACGAGGCCGGTGACGATCTGCTCGTAGAAGCTCGGCACGTTCAGAAGCACCAGGCCGTTGGTGAGCGCGCCCAGGATGAGCGCGCCGACCAGGGTGCCCGCGATACGGCCCTCGCCGCCCATCAGGTTCGCTCCTCCGATGACCGCCGCGGCGATCGCGGTGAGCTGGTACGGGCTGCCCGCGTCCGGCTGCGCGGCGTTGATGCGGGCGACGATGACCAGGCCGGCCAGGGCCGAGAGCCCGCCGGAGATGCAGTAGACGGCGATCTTGACGCGGTGGACCCGGACCCCCGAGAGCCAGGCGGTCTCCTCGCTGCCGCCGACCGCGATCACGTTCTGGCCGAACACGGTCTTGCGCAGGAGCAGCCAGGCCGCGACTCCGACGACAGCCACGATGACGACCACGACGGGCACGCCTCCGATGTAGCTGTTGAGCAGGAGGATGAACTCCTTCGGCACGTCGTAGACCGGCTTGCCGTTGGTGGCGACGTAGGCGCCTCCCTGGAACACGCTCATCGTGCCGAGCGTGGCGATGAAGGGCGGCAGGTTCAGCTTGGTGACCAGCAGGCCGTTGATCCCTCCGCAGATCAGGCCGAGGACGATGCCGGCCGCGAGACCGAGCAGCGGGGGCACGCCGCCGTTGACCATCAGCGAGGCGCTGACGATCCCGACGAAGCTGGCCATGGCGCCCACCGCCAGGTCGATGCCGCCGGTGATGATGACGAAGGTCAGGCCGATGCCGATGATGGCGTTCACACTGGCCGACACCGCGACGTCGCGGAGGTTGCCGATGGTGAGGAAGTTGGGGTTCAGCACGCCCAGGATGACGAAGAGGACGACGGCGGCGATGTAGATGCCGAAGGCCTGCAGGTTGAAGGAGCGCCGGCGCGGGGTGGCGACGCTCCCGGTCTCGGGGGAGGTCATGAGGTTCCTTTCGCCACGCCCATGGCGTTGGCCACGATGCTGTGCTCGGTGATGTCATCGCCGACGTGCTCGGAGACGAAGCGCCCGGACCTCATCACGAGGACCCGGTCGCTGATGGAGATGATCTCGGGCAGGTCGCTCGAGACGACGATCACGGCGTGCCCCTCGGAGGCCAGCTGATCGATGAGCTCGTAGATCTCGACCTTGCCGCCGACGTCGACGCCCTTGGTCGGCTCGTCGAAGAGGAAGACGCTCGCTCCGAGCCAGATCCACTTCGCGATCACGATCTTCTGCTGGTTGCCGCCCGAGAACTGGCGGGCGTTGAGGCGGACGTCGGCGGGACGCAGCGACATGCGCCGGCCCATCTCCTCCGCCGTCTCGATCTGCCGCTTCGTGCTGATGAAGGGGCCGAAGCCGTTCAGCTGCCGGTCGGAGGTGAGGGCGACGTTCGCGTAGGCCGGGGTCTGGAGGACGAGGCCCTGGTGCTTGCGGTCCTCGGGGATGAACGCGATGCCGGCGTCGCGGCTGTCGCGCGGCGAGCGGATGCGCAGCGGACGGCCGCCCAGGCGGACGGTCCCCTCGGTGCCGTCGTCGGCGCGGATGAGCGCGCGGAGGAACTCGGTGCGGCCGGAGCCGACGAGGCCGGCGATGCCGACGACCTCGCCGCGGCGGACGCTGATCGACTCCGGTCCGACTCCGCTCGGGTGGACGACGCCCGTGGCCTCGAAGTGCACCTCGGCGTCCGGGGCGACCGGGTGGCGCCGCTCGAACGAGAGCAGCTCCCGGCCGACCATCCGCCGCACGATGTCCTCGGACGAGGTCTCGCCGATCGGAGCGTCGTAGGCGGGCCGGCCGTCGCGGAGGACGACGACCGTGTCCGACACGCTCATCACCTCCGGCATCTTGTGCGAGACGTAGATGACGCCGACGCCGCGCCCGTGGGCGATCTCGCGGACCCGGGTGAGGACCCCCTCGACGTTGTGCTCGAGCATGCTCGTCGTCGGCTCGTCGAGCGCGACGATCTTCGCGCCGAACGCGAACGCCCGCGCGATGGTGAGCGCGTGCCGCTGCGCCGGGCTGAGCCGGCCGACCGGGGTCCTCGCCTCCATCGGGAAGCCCATCAGGTGGACGTCCTTGAGGGCCCGGTCGATGTCGTCCTGGGCGGACGCGCGCTGCTTGCGCGTCCGCCCGAGGAGCAGGTTCTGCATCACCGTGAGCTGGGGCACGATGGCCGGCTCCTGGTGCGCGATGCGGACCCCCTCGGCGAGCGCCTGGCGGGAGGTGTACTCCATCCGCCGGACGCCGTCGATCGTGATCGAGCCGCGGTCCGGGCGCAGGGCCCCGCCGAGGATGTTCAGCAGGGTGCTCTTGCCCGCGCCGTTCTCGCCGGCGAGGGTGCGGATCTCGCCGCGGTCGAGCGTGAAGCTCACGCCGTCCAGGGCGCGGACGCCCGGGAACGATTTCGCGATGCCGCGGACCTCGAGCAGATGCTCGGCCATGTTCCGTCTACTTCCTTGTCGAGGAGGTCGTGGGGAGGGAGGAGGTGACGGGTTACGGCATCCCGGTCTCGTACTGCGCGACGTTGGTGCTGTCGATGATGAACGCGGGGACGTCGATCCACGCGGGGACCTTCTTCCCGGCGAGCAGGTACAGCGCGGCGTCGACGCCGGTCGCGCCCTCGGTGGTGGGCAGCTCGCTGACGGTGGCGGTGTAGTCGCCGGCCAGGATCTGCTTCTTGGCCTGCGGGATGCCGTCGGTGCCGACCAGGATCACCTCGCCGGTGAGGCCCTTCGCGTCGATGGCGGCCTGGACGCCGAGCGCCATGCCGTCGTTCTGCGAGTAGAAGGCCGCGATGTCGGGGTTCGCGGTCAGCATCGTGGTCGCGATCTCCTGCGCCTTGGTCTGGTCCCACGAGGCGGTCTGGGAGGCGACGAGCTCGAGGTTCTCGTGCTTCGCGAGGGCGGCGGTGAAGCCGTCTCCGCGGTTGATCGCGTTGGAGGAGCCCGGATCGCCCTCGATCATCGCGACCTTGCCGCCGTCGGGCAGCTTGTCGGCGATGTAGTCGGCGGCGGTCGCGCCGATGGTGGTCGCGTCGGGTCCGACGTAGACGGTGCCGGCCACGCCGCTCTTGGCGTCGTTGAGGACGATCGCGGGGATGCCGTCGGCGAGCGCCGACTCGAAGATCGAGTCGAGGCCCGTGGCCGAGATCGGCGAGGCGAGGATGGCGGAGCAGCCCTGGTTCATGGCGCTCTTGGCCTTGTCGAGCTGCTCGGTGATCGAGGACTCGTCGGTGACGTCGAAGGTCTGGTAGTCGACGCCGAGCTCCTTCGCGCGGTTCTCGAAGCCGTCGCGCTCGTAGCCCCAGAACTCGTTGGAGAGGGTGCGGGTGATGTAGCAGAGCTTCGCGCCGTCCGGCACGGTGGGGGTGCCGAGCGAGGAGGCGACCTCGTCGGCGGGGGTCTGCGCGGAGGCGTCGACGAGCGACACGATGTCGGCGCCGGAGCCGGAGCCGCCGGCGGATCCGCCGCCGTCTCCGTCGGGCGAGGCCGAGCATCCGGCGAGGAGCGTCAGGGAGGCGAGGCCGGCGAGGGCGACGCCGGCCTCGCCTCCCTGACGCTCCTCGCCGTCGAGGGACTCGCCGGCCTTCAGGTCGGTCTTGGCCGTC